>CANPZY010000042.1 GCA_947588945.1 uncultured Clostridia bacterium | reverse complement strand
TTATTTTGGTAATGATGAACTTAGAATCACAAGTTTTAAAAACAATTAACTTCTTAATCCGTACATGAAATGAGTGAGATTTATAATTCTAAATCTCACTCATTTTCTTTTTCTAATCCATTATTTAAGTATGCCACCGAATACCTTTTTACTTAATTGTATTCGGCTTATTTTTATTATTCTTCTTTTATTCTTTGCTTTAATAATAATGATGGCACAACTATGAAACATATTCCCACCAATATTGTTACATATGAAATATGATAAATTTTACTCTGTGATGGATTATTAATGTTGTAATATATATCAATTTTATCGCCAATTTGTAAATTTTTATCTGAGTTAAAAAGCAGTCCCCACCATATCATATCTTTTCCATTATGTTGTATGCCATCTACAGAGTAGTTATATTTTATTTGCCTTCTCCACGAACTTCTTTCACTACTTCTCTCATTAGCCTCAACTATCCTAGAATCATTTATTTCTGCAATTTCTTTTTTACAATTTTTTAGTATATTAACTTTTATAAAACCTTCTGTCGCAGTATATATAAGAAATATACCTATTAAGATTCCACCAAGTGTCATTATAGCGAAAGCTCTTTTTGATATATTTTTATTTACAATAATATTCATTATTACCTCCTGATATTTGCAGATAAAAATAATTTAATTTTCCCAGTATATATTTTTATAAAACTTTATTCAAATAAATCCAATATATCTTCTTTTGACATTTTATTTATAAATGTTTCTTCTGTAGAAAGCACATCATTTGAAAGTTTTTCTTTTCTTTCTTGCATTTTATTTATTTTTTCTTCAATAGAATTATTAGTAATAAGTTTATACACTTGAACACTATTTTTTTGTCCAATTCTATATGCTCTGTCTGTTGCTTGATTTTCACTTGATACATTCCACCATGGGTCATAATGAATTACAACATCTGCAGATGTTAAATTAAGACCTGTCCCACCTGCTTTTAAGGAAATTAAAAATACTTTTACTGTATCATTATTGTTAAATTCATCAACCATTTCAATTCTTTTATTAACTGGTGTATTTCCTACTAACTTAAAGTACTTAATATCTAATTTATTTAATTCTTTTTCTATTATTTCAAACATTGATGTATAACTTGAAAATAATAGTATTTTATGACCAGATTCTATTGCATCTACTATTAAATCTAAGCATTGTTTTAGTTTTCCACTTCCGCCATCATAATTTTTAATAAATAAACTTGGATGACAACAAATTTGCCTTAGTCTTGTTAGTAACATCAAAATTTTAAATTTGCTTTTTTCAAAACTGTTATCGCTCAATTCTTCTGCTACTTCTTTTCTAGTTTGAGCAAAATATGATAAATAAATTTTTTCTTGCTCTTTTTCCATTTCATTTCTCATTACTGTTATATTTTTCTCTGGCAACTCTGTTAAAACATCTTTTTTTACTCTTCTTAAAACAAATGGACTAATCAATTTTTTAAGTCTATTTAATGCTTCTTTATTTTCATATTTTAATATTGGTTCTTCAAATTTTTTCTTAAACTTGTTGTAATTATACAAATATCCTGGCATTATAAAATCAAATATAGACCAAAGTTCTGCTATTGAATTTTCTATTGGAGTACCAGTTAGTGCAAATTTTACTTCACCTTTTAAAGATTTAAGTGATGTTGCATTCTGAGTTAATGAATTTTTTATATACTGTGCTTCATCTGCTATTATATATTTAAAATTTTTATCTTCATAATTTTCAACATCCCTTTTTAGCAAATCATATGATGTGATAATTAAATCATAATCTTGATAATTATTTAATTTTTTATTTCTTTCCTCTGCTGTCCCATTAACAATTAATACTTTTATTGAATTACACCATTTTTCAACTTCTGACTTCCAGTTAAGCACTAGTGTACTTGGGCATACTACTATTGATGTTGATTTATTTTTATTTTTTAACTGTGTACTTAGCAATGCTATAATTTGAAGAGTTTTTCCTAGACCCATATCGTCTGCTAGAATTCCACCAAATTTATATTTATCCAAAGTCTTTAACCATCTATATCCTACCTTTTGATAATCTCTTAGTTTCTTCTCAAATTCTTTATCTATTTCAATATCATTTGAAATTTCAGAGTTTTCTATATTATCTATTAATTCTGTAAATTCTTGGTTTTTGGATACACTAATTTGTTTATTAGAATCTATCAATTTTTCTAAATATAAACTTCTATTTATTGGTAGATTAATAACTCCTTTTGTTGCTTTATTATAATCTATATCAAGTGTTTCCGATATTTCCTCTAATAAGTTTAAATCTTCGCTATTAGTAAGATTAAGATAATCTCCACTTTTTAATTTATAGTATTTTTTCTTAATGCTATAATTTTTTAAAACATCCTTTATTTCACTAATATCTATATTTATTTTTGAAATATCTAATTCTAATAATCCATTCTCTATTCTTATCCCTACATTTGAGATTTTAGGCTGTCTTATTTGCTTATTTTTAAATTTATCTGTTGCTAAAACTTCAAAATCATTCATATATCCTTCAATTTTGTTTAGTAAAAATTCAAAAATATCATCTGTATTTTTCATAATAAATTGTTTTCTTGAAGGAAAAAGTTCAAATCCATCCATAAATATTCTTTTTATGACTTCTGTCTCAGCAAGTACATTTCTAACAATATTATGTTCTTTAAAATATGTTTCATAATTATTTTCCAGTACATTAAGTTCATAATCGTTATAGCAAAATTTAAGTTCTAGCATAATGTTTCCATTATCATCAACATCTAAAAAAATTTTTGATGCCAATTCGCTTACAATTTTTACTTCTTTTGCTATTTCTTGTGGTAAATCATCATTTTCTATATCTATTTTAGGTATAACAAATCTAGTAAATTCATTTAATCTATCTTTTGGAATAAGTACATATCCATCATTTTGTAATATTTCAAATAATCTAACAAGATTTGCATCTTTATCTTTTTTATATATTTTTTTGTTATATAAAATGTAAATATTTTTATCTGAATATAATACAAGATAATTAGTAATATTAGTTCTTAATACATATTCTTCTGATACTTTTTCATTTTCAACATCCCAATAATACTTATTAAAAGTTTTAACTTTTTCTTTTTTTATATTACATGTTATTTTTAATTCTTCATCTGTGACATTGCATAATTCAATCCCTTGTTTACCAGTATATTCATAACAATGAAATAATACATTTTTATTTGGAAGCATATTGAAAAATTCATCTATTTTGCCACCTTTTATATACATTTCTTTTCCTATTACAGTCGACATATTATATCTGTCAAATGTATCATAATATTGGAACATTTCTGCATATTCTATAATATAATCAAACAGCCATCTTGAATCTTCACTAAAATTTTCTCTTTTTGGAATAAACCTTAGTTGTTTTCCATAACATATTTCTGTTTCATTTTTATAGGCATCATATAAGTTGCTAATGCTATTTAGAACATACATACGATTCTCGCCTATTTTAAATGTTATAGCTAGAGTTTCACTATTGTATATTTCTAATGTAAAATCCAATTTTACATTAGTTGAATTTTCTGATAATTTTATATTCTTCATCGTTTGAGTTTGATTATATAACTCTAATATGTCCAGCATATCTGAATTTTCTATAAACTGATTACCAGTTTTATATAAATTTATCATATGAAGCCCTTTATTATATTTTTGTTGATATTCATATTTTTTTTTGGCTTCTTCCTGTCTTCTTTTAATTTCTTCTAATCTCTTTTTCGCTTCTTCTCTCTTTTTGGCTTCAAGTCTTGCTTTTCCATCTAATGTACTTGCATAATGCGGATTAATCACTTCCATAGATGTTGCTATTATATGTTTACACAAATTTCCATTATAATAATCTTCACATGTACATGTACTTTTTTTAATCATATTTTCGCATATTTCTAAGTGTGTGGTATAAATATCATAATTTCCCTCAACAGATGCTTCTATAGAATAATTTTTTTCATCAATTTTATTAACCTTTTGTACTTCAACTCGCCCTCTATTATATAGGCTCGTACCTCTTTTATATCTTGCTGAATCATATCTTCTATTAAAATCTAGTGTTTCAAATTCCAAATCTATTACATCAATTATCATATTTTATTTATTCCTTTATTACTACATATTAGCCTAAAAATAAGTTAATTACGACTTCATTTTTCAATTATTTCTCTATCTCTCGTAAGTAATATTTTATCATAAAATTATAAGAAAATAAAGCCTTATTCTAATTCATCTATTATATTAATAATATATACATCCCATTTTTTACCTTTTCTAATAAATCTAATTCTATTAAGTTATTCAAGATTCTATTAATTTTAGAAATTGAAGTATTTAACTCGTTAGACATTTCTTTCTGAGTTTTTAAAATTATTTTATTTTCATTTGAATTATTAAGTAGATATTTTATTATTTCATTTTGCTCTTTCTTTCCATTTGATAATATATCTAAAAAAGATGATTTGTCAATTAACAAAACCTCTTTCTTTTCGTTGTATCCTCTTAATCTTTGAAAAGCAACATATGACCATTT
>CANPZY010000041.1 GCA_947588945.1 uncultured Clostridia bacterium | reverse complement strand
TTTTATTCTTCATTTCCTATCCTTCTCTTCATTTTATAGCCTTTTTAGATATAATTATATCTATTGTTATTATATGAGTTTTATTTTTGTTATGTTAACTCAAAAAAAACATAGAAAAACCCAAAGTTCTTCTATATTTTTTCTATTTAATTACTTTTATTTAATTATTTTGAAGATAGTTAAAATATGTATCTAAAAAAGAAGTATAATAAATGACTTCGTCTTCTGACAATGAATATTCTTTTGATTTTTTTGTATTACAAAAGTCAGAATATTTTGTTATTAATCCTTTTTCTTTAGCTATTTTTACTAATTCTGATGCTCTCTTTTTATAATTTTTTGTAATCATTGTTATACCTCCTTTCAAATAGTATTATCAAAATTTTCTTGTTTCATTTGCTTTTTTATCATTTTAAAGTCTTTTACTGCTTGAATACCAATTTTAAATATTTTCTTCAAGTTTATAGAATTTACTCCACCTTGTCTTGGTCTAAATGTGATTGGTATGAATTTTACTTTTTCTTTACCATTTACAAACAATACTGTAAGCATTACATTTGTTAAATTAAAGTCTTTTGGAATTTTGTCTATATACTTGTTTAAAACATCTTTGCTCATTAATCTATATGGAGTATTTGCATCTGTAATTTTTAGGCCAAATATACATAGCAAAACAAATTTTAGAACTTTTGTTACAACTATTCTTGAAAAGCCATCTTTTCTATGATTTCTATGACCTATTATTACATCATAGCTTTTTCTTTGCTCCCAAAATTGCTCAAATTCTGATGGTAATGTTTGTCCATCTGAGTCTGTTTGGAATATATAGTCTGCTCCTTTTTCTAAGGCATATTTATATCCGAATAATACTGTTGCTCCATGTCCTGAATTTGGCTTTGTTATTACTTCTAAGTGTTTTAATTTTTCTTTAAGTTTTTCTAGTTTTTTGTATGTATTGTCTTTGCTTCCATCATCAATTACTACTAATTTGCTTTCTTTACTTCCAAATTTTTCTACAACTTCATGCCACTCTTTTACTACTTCTTCAATATTTTCTTCCTCATTATATGTTGGAATTACTATATATAATTTTTCCATTTTTTCTTTCCTTTTTATTTAAGTTTTTTCGCTCAATTATTGCTTGTGCAGCATTTTTCTATTGTACTTTTTGTTTTACTTATTCCTTTTGATTTTTTGCTTTGATTAACTTTTATTTTACTTTTACTATATAAACTGGCGTTAATGTATAATTTTCTGATTGTTCGTATACTATTTCGCCCATACTTAATAATGTATCTATGTTTATATTTTCTATTTTTTGAATTTCTACATTTCCTATATAAATATATGATATGTTGTATTTTTCAATATATTTTTCTATTTGTTCTTTTGATGTAGTTTGATATAAATCATAAATATCGCTCCATCTTTCATTTATTACGTCTGGTGCACTATAGTCGGGTTTTGCTCTCCAACACCATTCATGTACATACCAACCTAATACTGTTGGATTTGCAGTGAATACTGATATTCTATCATTATCTTTATAACTTTCGCCTGTTGCTTCTAATATAACTGCTTCTCTGTCTATGTTTTGCTTAATCCATTGTATCGCTTTATAATCGTCAGGCATATTTTTTTCTATATATTTTTCCACATTTGCTTTTAAGTCATAAGATTCTAATTTAAAGTTGCCTGTTGCATAATTTATAGCATTTAATCCATATCCAAATGTTGTTACATAGAAAAATAAAATTACGCATATTATTATTCTATTCCATATTTTTACGTCTTTATATAAATATTTAATTAAAATATAACTTGTAGTTATACTGAACAATACACTTGCACTATATGTTAATTTGAATATTGTGTTTGCTCTTTTATATTCTTCTATATATATGTCTTTTAAATAGATAATTTCTGGCATTATAATTAAGCCAATTGCACATATTCCTATAACTAATACATATATATCTGTTAAATTCATTTCACCAATATATTTAAATATACTTTTTTTAACTTTTTTGTTGCTTTTCTTTTCTTTAAAATATTTATAAAGTTGTGCGAATATTTCAATTAAAATACATAGTGTTGGTAGTCCCCATAAGACTAGCAATTTATAGAATTGCGTTCTTGTGTCTGTAAATCGCACTTGTGTGGCGCTCATATACAATGATTTTGAGAATAAAAATGTTGTTATTACTTGTAACAAAAATATTTGTGCTATGTTTAACAGTGTCATTAATATTTTTTGTTTTGGCTTTTTGTATTTTATGAAGTTTTTTACTGCAATTACTCCTGACATTATTACAAGATAAATCGGAAAATCCCAGTAATTTGTCATTGTTTGAACTCCAAGCATAATTCCAAGTAATAATATGTTTGGATTTAAATATTTATGTAATTTACTTTTTTCATCATCTGAAAGCATATATTGTAAAAGCAATGCTAATGATGTGATCGCAAATATTGTTTCTATATAATGTGCGTGCAGGTCGCCTTCAATGTTCATATAAGCTGGTGTTATTGTTATTCCTATGTCTTTTGTATCTGGGTTTGTTCCTATATAATGATACATATCTGCATAAAAATAGTTTGGGTCATTTAAAATCATTCTATGTATTGTATAGTGCAATGTTCCTCCTACTGATACAGCTACTGCAATAAATACTGCCATTAGAATTGATACTGTATTTGTAGATCGGTCATCTTTCTTAATTAAGTTTTTAGCTAGATTTTTTCCTATTGAATATGGTAATACAAATAAAAATGCTGATATTAGTGCCATTATTAAGTTGTATGTTTCTTCTACTCCTGTAAATGATATTTTACTCAAAAATGCTGATACATAATGACCAAAATAGTAATAATTTATTGAGTGACCTGATAGCCAAATATCATCTATTGGTAGATATTCTGAGTTCATTAATTTATTTATAAATCCATAGTTCATAAATTGCTCTGTTGTGCTATTTACCTCTGGTACACAACCTCTTATATATACCCATACCATAAATAATAGTAAAAACAATAATTCTATTACCGCTATGTTGCTCCATTTTTGCTTTATGTCTTTGAATTTATCTCTTTTTGCTATCAAAATTATTAAGTTTATTATGGCTATTGCTGCAATTATTATATATGCGTTTGTTTGTGTGAATTTTAATATTTTTAAATATGATAAGTTCCACAATATTACTGCTGGTATTGCTAAACCTATTATTTTCGAAAATGCCCAGCCTTTATCATCAAATTTATTCATTATTAGTGATGTCATTGGAAATGTTGTAATTCCTAGTATTAGAAGTGTTCCCCAATATTTTATCATATAAACAAAGTTTTCTTTTAATATTATGCTTCCGAGCTAATATTACTATTAAAAATATACTAGATATCAATGCTGGTTTTATTACTTTTTTCATCCGCTAGCTCCTATTCTTTTTAATGCTTATATGTTAACATTTAGATGATATTTTGTCAATTAAAAATTTGATTTGGTGGGATATATTTGACTTAATTTTGATATAGATTTAATTTTCTTTTTTACAAACAAAACAGGATATATTTCTATACCCTGTTTATATATTAAATCTCCCTACTTAAGGCAAGGGCTTTCCTAATGTAAATCTCCCTACTTAAGGCAAGGGTTTTCCTAATGTAAATCTCCCCATTTTTGGCAGGGGATTTCCTACATTAGTAATCTTTCGATTACTTTTATAGTATATTCATTATACTATTATATTATACTTTTGTCAAGAAATAAATTAACAAAATTTTGTAATTTTTTTATAATTAATAAGTTATTTAAATTCCTATTCTATGACCAACTTAACTCACATTCAGCAACTTTTCCATCTTCATTCATAGTTGTTTCCATCTTGCAATTGCTTTCTTTTAGATTTATTGACACTATTGGCCTAAGTGAAAGTGAATAGTTATTTCTATCATCACCGCTTAGAGTTACACATACTGACTCCGTGCACATAACTGTCTTTAGAACCTCCACACACAACTTGTAGACCGAATTCACAAGATTCCTCATAGAAAAATACATAACGGCCAGCAATGTAATACCACCCAGCTTGAGTTCCATCCGTCTTTTTAAAGATTAGGTCATAATATTGATCATTTAAAAATTCATTTTTATTATAAATATGATAATAATATGATTGCTTGAATACTGTTAAGTTAGAACCTTGTTTCATTCCTTCATCTATTTCTCCATTTCCTTCGACTTCCCATGTTGAACATTTTTTTCCCCTCTCATCTTTATTATATTCATATGTCCAATTTCTATCATTTTCTTCCCACATTGTTGGATATTGATTATAATTTTCATATGTTTTTGTTGCTCCAAAATAAATTGAATTACTGTCATCATCCGTTAAGTTTTCCAACCAAGTATTTGGCATATGCTTATATTTCGTATAATCATATGTACTCACTTTTTGTATATCTGTTCTTTTTAAATTTGTTGCCGTTACTCCTGATTTACCATTCGAATATAATTCTCCGCATATATAATCTATTGCCCATACTCCATTATTATATCCTGCTGCTCCTTTTAATGTTAAAGTTTTACTAGTTGTATCGCCTATTATCCTCAATGTGTTACCATCGTAATCCCATACTCTCCAATTTATATTATTGTCTCTTGTAAAAGTAGTTGCATTCTCACTATCATTTATCTTTGCATCCACAGTACAACTCATTTTTTCGGCATTCAATTCATACCCGGTAACTGTTGCTCCTACATATTCATTATACATTTGTGTTGATATTTGTCTTATTTCATCCTCTTCTTCATTTTGAGCTTGCTTATATTCCTCTGCTGCTTTCTTTGTTTTATTAAATAATCCATTATCTGATAATGCTATATTTAATGTTACTCCTACTAATATTAAAAGAATTATGATGGTTACTACTAATGCTATTAATGTGATTCCTTGTTCTTGCAGTTTTTGTTTTTTGGCTATCTTTTTAAACTTTAATTTTTTATTTTCTTTATCTAAGGTTTCCTTTTTATCTCTCATTTGTACACTTTGTCCTTTCTTTTTACTTTATGTTAATTTTTATTAAGGAAAAAACTTAATAAAAAAAGAATAATTCTTGTAATTAGCTTGCACTAAGCTTTTTATAAGATTTATTCTTTTTAAAAATTTTAATTTTTATTTAACTTTTAATTTATGTTATCTTGATTTAATGCTATTATTATGCTATATTTTTAATATATTAATTTTTATTAAGTTTTTTCCTTAATTATAATTTTTTTCTGTTAGCTTTTCTATTTTATCTTTTTTTCTTGCATATGATATACAAATTTTGCAATTATATTGTCAGGTATAATTTTTGTAAAAAACTTTACCATTTTTATTTTAAATCCTGGGATTATCAAAAATTTTTTCTTAAACATTTTTCTTACTGTATATTTTGCAACTTTTTCGCTACTTAATGAACTTAAGTTAAATTTTACACCTGCTACATTATTGAAGTTTGTATCTACAGGTCCTGGGCAAAGTAGACTTATCTTTACATTTGATTTCTTCTTTCTTAATTCTTCTCTTATACTTTCTGAAAGTCTTACTACATAAGATTTAGAAGCATAATATGTTTGCATTAGAGGTCCTGGCATAAATCCTGCAATTGATGCTACATTTAAAATATATCCACTATCCTTTTTTAACATATCTTTCAAATATAATTTTGTAAGTATATGCACTGCAATTATATTTGTATTTATTAAGTTTATATCTTTACTTAAATCAGTTTCTGAAAAATTTCCGAAATTTCCAAATCCGGCATTATTAATTAATACATCAACGTTTTTTACCATTGAGTGTAATTCTTTACAGTTTTCTTGATTGCTTAAATCCATTGAAATAATTTCTACATTTTTTGTATTTAAACTTTTTTTTACTTCTTCAAGTTTTTCTTTATTTCTTGCAACTAATACTAAATCATATCCTCTTGAATCTAATTCTTCTGCAATTTTTCTTCCTATTCCTGAGGATGCTCCTGTGATTAATGCTTTCATATTTTTTACCCCTTATTCATCAAAAAAGTTCTTCATCATGATAATTTCCATCATTATCTATATGTACATCCATAAAACAATCTTCGCACATACCATCATAGAGTTCATATTCTTCTTCTGATATTTTTTTGAAGCACACTTCACATTCAAACTCTTCCGCTTCTTGTTTATAATAATCTTTTTCTGAATTATCTGTAAGGCTGCCCTCAACTTTAGTTGAATTATATTTTCCAATTGATTCTTCTTCAAAATATTTATTATTATCAAATGTATTTGTACTAGTTCCTTTATTGTAATTAAGATGCTCCTCTATTTCTTTTGTTCTGTCTTGTTTCTCTATGTATATAAAATCTATTATGAACATCCCTATTACCAACAATAAAATTATTATTCCAACAAATGTGGGTATAAAATCTACAACTGCTAAATATACTATTGTATATAATATAAAACAAAAGAAATTATTGCAATTTATTAGCTCTAACAAGCTAACTCCTAAAGGAAAAAGAATACCAAATATAATTCCATGAGTTACGTTTAAATTATTATCCTTACTATAAATATAACCTATATATCCACATAATCCTCCAGCTAGCAAGAAAATTATAAGAGCCTTTAATAAATCATTTAAATCTTTTGCAATAAGATCATTTTTTATTTTTGTTTTATTTTGTTCATTATCTACTTCCATAAATTTCTCTTTCTATATATCCTCATTACAGTCAATTATATTTTATCATAAATAAAATTATGTGTATTATAATTATTGCTTTTTAGCTAAATAATTATTTATATACCAATTTGCAAATTGATCTTTTGCGTCTCCCCAAAATGTTGCCTCTCTTTCATAGTCTATATCTCTTAATTCGCTTAAAGTTTTTGTTTCTCCGTCTGGTATATAAAATTTGTCATGCCATCTGCCTCTTGTTCCTCTTGCTTCATATGCTATAGTTCCTGTACCTCCTCCAGAAAAAACTATTGCTTTTTTTCCCGGTTCACAGAAAGCAAAACAATGTTCTAATCTTGCTTTTCTATTTTTTTCATTTTTAAACAATTCCAAAAATTTTTCGACACCTATTTGTTTATCAAAATAATGATTATATGGACCCGGAAGTCCTCCTAGTGCATCAATATATAATCCACTGTCAGATTTCAATACTGGTAAATTTAATTTATTTGCTGCATACTCAGCACTAAATGCTGCTACATCTATACAACTTTCTGCTTGAATTTCTAATATTTCAAAATCTGGATTTACAATCTCTAAATTAAATCCATATTTTTTTCCAAAGAATTCATTTGCTTCATTTACTTTATTAGGATTTGTCGTTAAATAAATTAATTTTTCCATATTTTTCTCCATCTTATTCATTACTCCATATCTTTTATAATATCTATCTTCTTCTGAATAATACATTTAAACCTACATTTTTATATCTTTTGATTCAATTAAAAGTTCATCAAAGTCAGAAATATATTTTTCTTATTGCTATCAACTCTATTATAAATTATTTCCGGAGCTGTCATTCCAGTAATTGCAAAATGTAATTTGTTTTGAACATTTTTATAAAATTCTTCTGTTACTTCACTATTT
>CANPZY010000040.1 GCA_947588945.1 uncultured Clostridia bacterium | reverse complement strand
AAAAGCTCCAGTATTTAAAGCAGGAAAAGCTTTAAAAGAAGTAGTAAACAAAAAATAATTAGATGAGTTCTATTATAAATATGAATTCATATAAAATAGGCAACAAATTAATTGTTGTCTATTTTTTGTGTCAGATTTTCATTTCTTTAAATTAAAATAATTTTCATTTGAGTTTTATTAAAATTAATTTTTATTTAGATTATATTTCATCAAAATTATTATTTGTTTCTTTTGTAAGGTTTAATCTCATTAGTTAAACCCAATAAATAATCAACAGAAGTATTATAAAATTCAGACAATTCAATTAAAATTTTAGTAGGAATATCATTCTTACCAATTTCATATTGAGAATAACCAGTTTGAGACATATTTAAGATTTTAGCAATTTGTGTTTGAGTTAAATCACGGTCCTCTCGTAAATCTCGAATTCGTTGATACATTTACAACACCAGCCTTTTATAATATTTTATTTTCATAAAATATAATTATAAAATAACTTATTTTAAGTTATTGACTTTTAACTTAAAATAAGTTAAAATTTTGAAAAGAAAAAGGAGGAACAAAAGAAAATGAAAAAAATATTTAGACAAGATAAGCGGTATAACGCTAATTGCATTGGTAGTTACAATTATAATATTGTTGATTTTAGCAGGAGTAACCTTAAATATAGCCTTATCAGATGGAGGACTATTTAGTAAGACAAAAGAAGCGGCAGAAAAATATAAGCAAGCACAAAGCGATGAAGAAGAAATGGTAAGACAAATAGCGACACAGATGTATAGTGAATATGTAGGAGCAACAGTTACGGGATATACTCCAACAAGTAAGGCGGAAGGGTGTACGGTAGGGCCTGATGTTACAGGGTATGAAAATTCACAAACATTCAAAACAGATAATATGGAATGGAAAGTGTGGGATTTTGATGGAAATACATTAAGAATAATAGGAGAACCAACAAGTCAAACTTTACATTTTACAGGTGCTACAGGATATAATAATGGAGTAGAGACAATTAATCACATATGTAAAGAATTATATTCAAATGAAGGAAATGGAGCAATTGCAACAAATTTAAAGAGAACTGATATACAAAAAGTAAGTACATATGACTATACACAATATAAACATGAACCTGATGATTATCAAGAAGAATTAGGAAATGGGACAGAAAATGTTATTCATTTTGGAGAATCTAAAACTTATTCTAATGAAAACACTAAATATCCTAGCATGTGGAACGAAAATGATAAAAACTGGGCATATGATTATAGTAAAGGAAAAATTACAGGAGTAGACAAAGAAGGTACAACATGGGAAGTCATTGAAAAAGATGGAGTTAAAATGAATGACGAAATGAATGATGGAAATTCTTCAACAAAATTCAAACAATCATATTATGCTCATAGTTATAAAAGAAATGAATTTATAAATGATACATATTATGATTTAATATTCGTAAATAGCAATGATGTTTTTAATGGTTACTATTGGCTTGCAGGTCGTTGTGTAGAAGTATATGAAGAAATGTGTGTATATGGTTTGCAGCGTGTAAATGCAAGTAATGGCAATAGTTATGTGGGTGGAAGAAACCTATGCAATTCTAAGCGGAGAACCTGACCATGATGGAGTATCTCTTCGTCCTATAGTTTCGATTGATTTAAAATCAAGTGGATATAAGATGACTACAAGTGTGGATGAAAAAGGAAAAATGATAGTAAGTTTAAGTACAGCTCAGATTTAGTATAACAATATGTTTAAATCACAATTATACAATAATGTTTATAGTAAAAAGGTTAATTTAATGAAAAGTATTCAAAAATAGAAAAATTTATGATATAATTGCTCAGTATTGGGTATACCCAAAATATAAGTAATCCATAAACCCTAACAATAATTAAAGGAGGTTTTAACATGGGAAAAGAGTTTACTAACGATCCCTATGCAGAACTTGGGGTGTCTTCGAAGAAGACAGGTGTTCACAAGGCGACAAAGTTATTCAGTATGCTAATAAGTATAATATTCGTGCTTATTTAACTGGTCATACTGAAACCTCGTCAGATGGTATTAACAGGGTGAAAATAGGTTCATCCATTTACACAAAATAAGCGAAGTAATCCTAAAGTAAAAAGGCAGCAAAGATTCAATAGAATTTTTGCTGCCTTTCTATTACACAAAAATTATGGGTGGCATCGCCACCCATTTTCATTCTTTTGGTGAGTAAAGAAAAACCAAATATGCATCTTCTGACTTATACTTGACAAGTAGTAAAGCTTCTTTTCCAGGATGAAAATCATTCTTAAAACGAACATATTTGCCCTCCTGAATAAGAATTGTTGTATCTTTTGCCCATTCTTCTGCAATGTCAAAAGTATCTGCTACACAATCCTCAATGCACACGCGTATGTGTAATTTTTCTACATTTTGACGTAGCCAGAGCCGATTTTGGTATTCAATGCTTCTACCCAGTGAATCATCTAATACCTGAATAACCCATGATGTTTGATTCATAAGAACACCTCCAAAAAATTTTTGTATAATTATTATACAAAATATTATGTTAAATGTCAATTTTTACCTCAATAACTTTTTTTCGTAAATTGTATTTAAATGGATTTTCTTTATATTTAAATAAAACCATCAAAAAATGATCCATAAATTATCAAAACATCTAAAAATTCTTCTTATGATAATTCTTGAGGAAGCCCACCAACAGAAGTTGTTTCAATTATATCTGATGAGTTTTGAACAATGTTACAAACTCTAGGGATAATATAGTACATAATGAAAAAACTAATAAAAAAATATCATCCTTCAAAAGGATGATATCTCTATTTATCTGTTCTATTAGTTCGAACAGATATGTCGTTGGTGCAGATACCCGGAATCGAACCGGGACGGATTATTAGTCCGCAGGATTTTAAGTCCTGTGCGTCTACCAGTTCCGCCATATCTGCATATAGACAATAATTATTATAATACTAATTTTATAGATTTGTCAACTACTTTAATTAAATTTTTTTAAAATCCTTAATTCTAAAATTAATATAAAAATAGAAATCAAAAAATATATTGCTAATTCACATAAAATATGATATTATTTTTATAATTGTATTTTACTATTGTATTATTAACCAATATAAAGGAGGTCTAACAATGAAAGTTTTACAAGCGGGAAATCCTAATGGTTGGGAAATCGAACAGGAATGTACTGGTAAGGGAAATGGTGATGGAGGCTGTGGCGCTCGGCTATTAGTTAGTGAAAATGATATTTTTATCACGACTAGAGCAGATTATGACGGAAGTAAGGAGTATTACTATACCTTCAAATGCCCTTGTTGCAATGTCGAAACTGATATTCCTAAAAAGGATATTGTAGACAGAGTTCGTAAAAAAGTACTAGAAAAATATTGTTTGAAATTTTAGTGAATGATTTGAGTAGAACCAGAAAACCAAGTGGTTTTCTGGCTCTATATTTATTTTTTACTATTAGCCCTTATTTATTTCTAATTATTTTTCATATTCAAGGTACTTTTATGTTTAGTATATGCAAAATTTATTTTTAATAAAGGAGTTTTATAATGTATCAATTAAAAAATATATTACATATATTATAATATGAAAATTTTAAAGATAGGCTCAAGCCGGCCCAATGGTAGAATTTTTACAAAATCTATTAACAAAGTTAGGATTTTATAATGGAAATATTGATGGCATTTTTGGAAAACAAACTTATAACGCTGTTATGTATTTCCAGAGAAACTTTGGATTAATTTCAGATGGGATAGTTGGAAATAACACATGGAATGCTCTTAACCCATACATTGACGGGGCACTTGGATTTATAGTTCCGACTAATATAGACTATAGTTCAAGCATATTAGAAATTAATTTAAATAGTTTAAAGAAAATATATCCATTTATAGAAGTTAATTCCATAGGAAAGAGTGTATTAGGAAAAAACATTCCTTACATAAAAATAGGTAAGGGAGAGAAGGAAGTTTTTTATTCTGCCTCTTATCATGCAAATGAATGGATTACATCAGTTGTACTTATGAAATTTCTTGCAAATTACTGCTATGCTTATAAAAACAATCTAACAATATTTAATTATTCGGCAAGACAAATTTTTGAAACAACAACAGTTTATATAGTTCCAATGGTAAATCCTGACGGAGTAGATTTAGTAACAGGGGAGATTAAAAAAGATTCAGAAATTTATAATTATGCTAGGCAAATAGCGAGTTATTATCCACAAATTCCATATACTTCAGGTTGGAAAGCAAACATTAAAGGTGTGGACTTTAAAATATACCAACCAGTTTAAGTATTTGTATTAAAATCTGTTTATTCGTCAATTAGATTGTACAATTTTATCTAATTCTTCCGTTAAGTTTTTATTATAAACATATTTTCCATCTATTTTTTCATAAACTTCTCCGAACATTTACATTTTGGGGCAAATTTATTTCAGATATAGAACATACTCCACCATCGCCATTTTCTGATATACATACTGAATTTTCATCAGTAATCCATGCTAAATCATTACCTTTTCTACTTTTATTATCTAAAAAAATTTTTCTTTTTTCGAATAAATTATATTCTTCTAAATCATTATTTTCATTTTTCATATTTTCATCTCTTTTCAATATTTTTTCTAATGAATTTTTTAATTCAACTATAAATTTTTCTACAAAATTACTATTATTTTTTCTGTCTTCAAATAAATTTAAGTCCAATAATTTTCCTCCTATTCTTCTAATTTGCTTTCTCCAGTCGCATAATCAATGCTGATTCCATCTTGAACATTGTATACATATACATTAAATTGTAATTTTCCATTATCCTCAATAGAATATGCTTCTATATTTACGCCGACTGGCAAGAGCGTTATTTTTACCGAAAGTATGGGGTAACTCTATATAAAACATGATTATCTCGATTTTCTTTTATATAATCATAAACTTCATCTTCAAATTTTTTCATACCATTTACATTAAAACTCTGTGTTCCAGTCATTAAATTTCTTTTATCTACATCTATCCCTCCGAGTTTCCAAGCAATTATATGACATCTATGATATAGGTAGCCACCTGGAACAATATTAGTTTCATATTTTTTTTGCTTAAATCCAGTTGGATTAATAGAACTATAATCATCTTTTTCTTCATCTGCATTTGCTTTGTCCCAACAAGTTTTAATCATTGCCATTCCGTACTTTTTCATTTTCTAAATTTGAATAATAATCTTCTTCGATATTCAAATCTTCTAATGAAAAATTAGGTGTATTATTATTAATCGGAACATAAATTTCCCCACTATATTCAGGAATATTGTTCATTTCATAAGAAATTTTATTATTTTCTATTTCATTTAAAATATTCTCATTCTTACTATTTTCTTTTATTCCTATAAACATTATAAAAATTACAATAGCCCAAATTACTATTCTAATTTTTTCCAATTTATTTTTACTCATTTATTATTTCACCTTTGTATTTAATATCATAGAATGTGAGATTTTTCAAGATTATGGAAATATTTTAATTATAAAATTTTTGAAAAATTAAAATATATGTATACATTTTTTTCTTTATCAATTTCAATCCTATTGATTAATCGATATAAATACATTTTTTCAATTTTCTCTAACTTCAAAAAGCCTTCTATTAATTCATCTAATTCTTTTTTGTTTTTGCAACTTATTTTTTCTTCTGTTTGTGGTGATTTTTGTTCTAATTCTTCCTTTTGTTTTATTAAATTTGTTCTCTCAAAAATAAATTTTTGTGAATATCTTATATAATCTTCTTCTAAAAGAACACCTTTTAATTTATCTATATACATCGTATTTAAGTTATTGTTAATTTCAAATATTGTTTTATCTATTTGTTCAATTTTCTTCTTAAAACCTTTTTCTCTATTAATATTTTTGTCTTGATATTTTTCATAAATCGAATAGAAAAATTCTTTATCAGCATAGTTTTGGACAATCTTTTTTACTATATAAAGAATATATTTTTCAAATTTTTCGTAATTAATATTTAGAGGGGAACAACCTCTTGATTTATGACCAGCACAAGTTATATATGAATGTGATGAGCCATTTTTCTTTGAACTTTTTAGTACTATTTGCAATTTTCTCTTGCAATGATAACAATAAAGCAAACCTCTTAATAAGTAGTCATATTTAAGTTTTGTATTTGTTCCTCTCTTTTCTAAAATACTATTTACTTTTTCGAATATATCTTTATCAATAATAGCTTCGTGGGTATTATTTACTCGAATTTGATTTTCCTTTTCTACAGTTCTAATTTTCTTTACCTTATATGATACAACCGTCTTTTTATTTTGTATGGTATTTCCGATGTATACTTCATTTTTAAGCATATTACAAAGAGTTACTTCATTCCAGTTATAATTGATTTTTTTCTGTGAATACTTAATGTCTAAATTGCAATTTTGATTTGTAAAATTTTCATTGTTAAATTGTACTAATCCTGTTTTTCTGTAGCCAGTAGGGGATAGATAATGGTTGTTATTTAAGTAATTTACTATTTCTACAGTGCCATGACCATTTGCATACATATCAAAAATTCTCCTTACAACATCAGCCACATTCTCATCAATCACTAGTCTATTTTTTATACTAGGATTTTTTTTATAACCGATATGGTGGAATGCTACATAAATATTCACCTTGTTTTTGTTTTTCCTTATACACACTTCTAATTTTCTTAGAAATATCTTTTGCATACATATCGTTCATAATTGCTTTAAAAGGTGTTATATCATTGTTGGTACTATCAATGTAAGTGTCTATTCCATCTGTAATTGCAACATATCTAATATTATTTTTTGGAAAATAATTTTCAATGTATTCTCCAGTTTTTATATAGTCCCTACCAAGTCTAGATAAGTCTTTGGTAATAACCATATTAATATTTTTATTTTCAATATCTTGCAATAATTCATTAAAGCCCGGTCTGTTAAATGTTGTACCTGACACGCCATCATCAATGTATTCTTTGATAAGTGTTAAATTATTCTCCTTTATATATCTTTGCAAAATTTTTCTTTGATTACCGATACTTTCACTTTCTTTATTTTCGCCATCTTCACGAGATAATCTGATGTATAAACCGAACTTTAAAAATACTATTATCTCCCATTAAGACCTTCTACCTCCTTCGTCGAAGAAGCTCTAAATCTAGATAGTCTGATATACATTCCGTACTTTGAAGTTTTGACTCTTTATTTCTAGCATTTAACCTCCTATCCATAATCATCTATGCTTTAATTGTAATGTGCAAATACTTTTGAATAATTACTTATCTTTGACTTTTAAACTTTCAATATAATCTTTAAAAATTAATCCTATAGTTTCATTTACATCTTGCTTTTCTTCTGTAAAAATACAATATGTATTAAATTCTAACTTATCGCTTTTTATTTCTTGCTTATCTTTATTCACTATTTGCATCAGCTCCTTTTTTATAATCTCATCTAATACAGATTATTAAAGAAAATAGCTTGTTATGACACTTAAATTTAAGTATATTTGGAAATAGTTGCTTTTAAGGGTTATATATAAATCCACTTAATGTAAAAAAGCGAAATTTTTTGAAATATATTTTTTACTCTTCTAAAGTATCCATTCCAAATTGAACTCTAAAATGTTGCATTTTTAGAAAAATTTTTACCCTTCTATATAATAATGTCTTGAAAATATTAAAGATGGGGAAATTTTTAAATAATTTGAAAAAATTTTTTTCTCTCTACTAGGTAAATGCCATCTAAACATAAAAAATGGGGAATTTAAAAAATATTTTTAAAATTTGCATAAAAAATAACACCTAATAATGTTTTTACATTATCAGGTATTTAAAATAAAATTATTTATATATTTTAGAAATTTTCTGTATATAGAATTTCTCCATCTTCGTTATAAATAGTAGCGTTAACATCAGCCATATATAAAATTTGAAAATTTGGATTATCTAATGTATATCCTGCATTTATTCTTTTACTTATTAGTAAGAACATATATTTTTCGATCTATTAAAACTGGATCTCCAAATGGTCTACAACTTGGTCTTTCACCATCTATTGTTGATACAAAATTAACTTTTGTTCTTTCTTTTAAAAAATTATAAGTTTCGTTCATAC
>CANPZY010000039.1 GCA_947588945.1 uncultured Clostridia bacterium | reverse complement strand
GGGATTAAAATGGCACAACCAAAAAGAAGATGGTCAAAAGCTAGAACACATACAAAAAGATCAACTTGGAAATTAGATAACAAAAATTTAGTTGAATGTCCACATTGCCATAAATTAATGATGCAACATAGAATTTGCTCAAATTGTGGATACTACGATGGAGTCGAAGTTATATCTAAAAAAGCTGAATAATTGTATTAAAAATCTAGCAGAAATTAATTAAAAAATTTATACTTTTTGAAGTGATAATGCCAAAGAACATTATCGGAAAGTAGGAAAGAGGTGAATAAATTATGAAAGAAGGAATACATCCAGAATATACAGAAGCTACAATAACTTGTGCTTGTGGAAATGTAATGAAAACAAATTCAACCAAGAAAGATATAAAAGTAGATGTATGCTCAAAATGTCATCCATTTTGGACAGGTAATCTAAGAAAAGAAACAACAGGTGGAAAAGCTGATAAATTTAAACAAAAATATGGCTTAAAATAAAAAGCAGAAAGCCTTAATATAAAAAGTAAAATGAAAGTAGTTTTATCTACTTTCATTTTTTTTCTTTAATTTTATATATTCTATTTAAGTTTTTTTTTAAGTATGATAGAATACGTTTAATTAGTATAAGAGGATTAACATAAAATTGAATAAAATCAAAATATTTAATTTTATTATATGAATATTTAAACTGTATGGAAGGAGCGGTAAGAGTTGTATAAAAGAGTATTATTAAAATTAAGTGGAGAAGCTTTAGCAGGAGAACAGAAATTTGGAATTGATGAAAAAGTAATAACAGAAATATGTAATTCAATAAAAAGATTATATAATATGGGTATTAAAATAGCTATAGTTGTAGGTGGTGGAAACTTTTGGAGAGCAAAAAACGTAAAAAGTATTGTTAGGACGACAGCAGATTATATGGGGATGCTTGCAACAGTAATGAATGGATTAGCTCTTCAAGACAAATTAGAATCAATAGAGGTATCTACAAAGCTTTTTACAGCAGTTGAAATGAATAAGGTAGCAGAGTCTTTTACACAAAGAGAAGCTATAAAAAATATTAATGAAGGAAAAGTGTTAATTTTTTCAGGAGGAACTGGAAGTCCATTTTTCTCAACTGATACGGCGGCAGCATTAAGAGCAGCAGAAATAGAAGCAGATGTAATATTAGTTGCAAAAACAATTGATGGAGTATATACAGCAGATCCAAAGATTGATAGCACAGCTAAAAAAATAGACCATATAACTTATCAAGAAGTACTAGAGAAAGATTTAAAAGTCATGGATTCAACAGCTTTTTCTATTTGCAAAGATAATAAAATTCCACTTGTGATTTTTGCAATGAATGAACCAGAGAATATAATAAAAGCCGCTAATGAAGAAAATATTGGAACTATAGTAGATTAATTTAAGGGAGGGAATAATCATGAGTTTAGAAAATATGAATGAAAGAATGGAAAAAGTAATCAATAATTTACAAGACAATTATCAAGAAGTAAGAGCTGGCAGAGCTAATCCAGCAATATTAAATAAGGTTCAAGTTGAATATTATGGAACACCTACACCAATTAATCAGGTTGCAAGTGTTTCTGTACCAGAAGCAAGAAAAATAGTAATTCAACCTTGGGATAAAAGCTTACTTTCTAAAATTGAAAAAGCTATAGAAGTAGCTGATATTGGAATTCATCCAATGAATGATGGACAATTAATAAGATTAATCTTTCCAGAGTTAACAGAAGAAAGAAGAAAAGACATAGTAAAAGATATTAAGAAAATGGCTGAAGAAGCTAAGGTTGCAATTAGAAATGTTAGAAGAGATGAAATGGAAGAGGCTAAAAATAGTCTTAAGAATAATGAAATATCAGAAGATGAAGAAAGAAATTTAGAAGATAAAATTCAAAAAGCAACAGATTCAAATGTTGCAAAAATAGATGAGATGTTTTCTAAAAAAGAAACAGAAATAATGTCAGTTTAATATTTATGAAAGGTAGGTTTGAATGGGAAACCTAGGAATTAATCATATTGCAATAATAATGGATGGTAATAGAAGATGGGCTGTAGAAAATGGGCTTGATAAAAAGTTAGGACATAAAAAAGGAGCAGAAGTTCTAGAAGAGACTGCAAAATATTGCAATAAGATAGGTTTAAAATATCTTACTGTATATGCATTTTCAACTGAAAATTGGAAGAGAACCACAGAAGAAGTTGGAGCTATAATGAAAATTATGGAACTTTATTTGGATAGATTCTTAAAAACTGCAGACTTAGAAAATATAAAATTAAGAATTCTAGGAGATAAAGATGAAATTCCGGAGTCATTAAGAAATAAAATGAATACTATGGAAGAAAGGACTAAAAATAATACGGGTCTTAATTTAAATATTGCATTTAATTATGGCGGTAGAGCGGAAATTGTTAGAGCAACAAAAGTAATTGCAAAAGAAGTACTAGATGGAAAAGTAAAAATTGATGAAATAGATGAAAAGATGATTTCAGATAATCTTTATACTTATGGACAAGACGATCCGGATTTAATAATAAGGACTTCTGGAGAATTTAGAACAAGTAATTTCTTACCTTGGCAAAGTACATATTCAGAATATTTGATTTTAGAAAAGTTTTGGCCTGATTTTACAACTGATGACATTGATAAGGCAATAGAGATATTTTCAAAGCGTAACAGAAGAGTTGGGAAATAAAAGAGGAGAAATGTTAATGGAGAAAAGTAAAAAAGAATTATTGACTAGGGTAATTAGCAGTTTAGTAGGGTTTCCATTAGTTTTAGTTATATTTATATTTGCAAATGATACTGTATTTAGTATAGCAACTAAAATACTTTCATTAATTTGTTTATATGAATATTTTAATGGTTTTAAAGTAAATAAAAAAGCAGATCCTTCATCATGGTGGGGATATTTAGTAACAATTATACTTCTTATTCTTGATTTAATGGGTATAGTTGTAGGACCATATTTATATTGGATACCAATTATTTCAATATTTGTATTAACATTAGAATTAGTGATATCACAAAGTAAGAAAAATATTGTTGATATATCTATTACTATTTTTGGAATTGTATATATAACAGTAATGTTTCTTTTCTTAAATACAATCCGTAGACTAACTATGGGAAAAATATTTATATGGTATGCAATAATTCCAGCTTGGGGCAGTGATATTTTTGCATATTTAATCGGAAGAAAAATAGGAAAACACAAATTTACTAAAGTAAGCCCTAATAAGACAATAGAAGGAAGTATTGCAGGAATAATTGGCGCTGTAGTAATTGGAATTATATATACACTAGTTATCAATAATATTTTCTCATTACATATAAACTATTTGTTAATTGCATTTTTTATAGGAATATTGGCAATAATAGGACAAATAGGAGATTTAGCAGAATCAAGCATAAAAAGGTATTGTGATATAAAGGATTTTAGTGAGCTAATACCAGGACATGGGGGAATGCTCGATAGGTTTGATAGCGTAATATTTATATTGCCTTTTGCATATATATTTCTTAGTATATTCATTCCATTGTTTTTAATGTAGGGAGGATTCTATATATTGATTACAGCGATAAAAATTATATTTTTACTTGGCTTTTTAGTTATAATACATGAAACAGGACATTTTTTAGTTGCAAGATTGTGTAAGATAAGAGTAAATGAATTTGGAGTTGGATTTGGACCAAAAATTTGGCATAAGAAAATAAAAGATACAGAATATGAATTAAGGCTAATTCCTTTAGGAGGATTTGTGAATCTAGAAGGAGAAGAAGAAGAGTCTAATAAAGAAGGCTCTTTTAATAAAGCAAGTATTCCAAAAAGAATAGCTGTAGTTTCAGCAGGTGCATTAGTAAATATTATATTTGGAATTATTGCTTATATGATTTTAGTTCTAGTAAGATTTTTAATAGTAAAACAAGGAAATTTTATAGAAGGTTTGCAATATTCTTTTGAAGCAAGTGGCGAGCTTATAAATAGCATGTGGCTTGGAATTGTGCAATTATTTTCTGGCAATGTGGGAATTAATGATATGGTTGGCCCAGTGGGTATTTCACAAATGGTAGCACAGACATCAGGTTTAACAGAATTTATTTATTTGCTTTCAATTATTTCAGTTTCTTTAGGAGTAACTAATTTACTTCCAATAGTTCCACTTGATGGAGGAAAAATAGTTTTACTTATTATAGAAGCAATACGAAAAAAGCCATTAGATAAAAATTTAGAAGCAAGCATTCAATCTTTTAGTTTCATAGCTTTAATATTATTTTCAATTATAGTTGCATTTAATGATATTTCAAGAATATTTTAAAAATCAAAATTTATAATACACTAGTTTATAAAATAAAAAATTAAGTTATAATGGGGGCAAATTTTGGATCAGTTTAAGGAAGTAAAAGTTGTATTTGGTGATTATAGTGCAGAAAGTTTTGCATTAGCTAATGCAAAAATTGCTAATATTAATATGTATAAAAAGACTAATAAGTTAGAGCTTTTTTTGCAACCAGAAGAATTAGTCCCAATTTCTGAAATAGAAAAATTTGAAAGTTATGCAAAGAAAAGGTTTAACTTAAATGAAGTTAGTCTTAAATTTGATTATGATAAAAATATGTTAGCTAAAGAAGATATCATAGATATAAAAAATAATCAAACTTCTGAAGCTAGCTTAAAAGAAAATAAAGTTGATTATCAATTTTTAAATAAGAAAATAGAGGGTGACTGGAAAGAGATTTTGATGTATACATCAAAGAAAGTTCCAGTTATTAAAGCATTTTTAAAAAATAGCAATATAGACGTAATTGAAAATAAAATTGATGTTCATTTAGGATTAAAGGGAAAAGTATTACTTGAAAAGCAAGGAATTAATACATATATATCTGATTTTATAGATAATGTTTATGGAAAAAGATATCCAATTAATTTTATTGAGGATAATAATAAAGAATCGGAAGATAATTTTTTAGAAGAAAAGAAAAATATAGTAAAAAAATATTCTGAAAATTCAATTAAGGCAGAAGCAATTATAAAAGAAAATCATAAAAATGGAGAGACATCTGAGGAAAAAAATAAAGCTTCTAATTGGAAAGATAAATCTCAGTGGAAAAAGTCATACAATGGAAATAATAATGGCTATTCAAAAAGTGGATATAATAATGATAATAATGGATTTTCAAAGAATGGTGCTAATAATGGCTATTCAAAAAATGAATATAATAATGCTAATAATGGATATTCAAAAGGATATAATAATGCGGAAAATAATTCAGCAAATTATAAAAACAATAATTCAAAATCAAAAGCAGAAGTTAGTGAAGAAAAAACAGATCCAAATTTAATCTATGGTAGAAATTCTAATATAAAGGAAGAAGTAATGAAGATTGAAGATATTGGAATGGACACAACGAATTTACAAATTGTAGGAGAGATTGTAAATGTACCAGATCCAACAGAACTTAAAAAGACAGGAAAATTTTTAGTTTCATTTGATGTTTATGATGGAACTAACACTATTACTTGTAAGATATTTGTTACTCCAGAGCAAAAAGGTCCTGTTATGAAAAGACTTAAAGAAGGTGTTGGAGTAAAAGTAGTGGGAAGAGCAGGATTTGATAATTATGCAAAAGAAATCACTATTATAGCAAATACAATAGTAGAAGGAGAAAAATTAAAGAAAGAAGAAAGAACTGATAATTCAGAAGAAAAGAGAGTAGAGCTTCATATGCATACTCAAATGAGTCAGATGGACGCTGTAACATCAGCAACTGACCTTATAAAGAGAGCAATGAAATGGGGAATGAAATCGATAGCAATTACTGACCATGGTGTTGTACAATCTTTTCCAGATGCACATCATTTAATGGAAAAGGTTGGATATGATAAAGCAGGAATAAAAATAATATATGGAGTTGAGGGATATTTAGTTTTAGATAAAGATCCAGTAATTACAAAAGACAAAGACCAAACCCTAAAGGACACTACATATTGTGTGTTTGACTTAGAAACAACAGGAATTTCATTTAGAACTGAAAAAATTACTGAAATTGGTATTATGAAAATTAGAAATGGAGAAGTAATTGATACTTTCTCATCTTTTGTAAACCCTGAAAAACCTATACCATATAAAGTACAAGAAATAACAAATATTACAGATGATATGGTAAAAGATGCTCCAACGATAAAAGAAATTATGCCTAAAATATTAGAGTTTTTTGGAGATTCTGTTCTAGTTGCACATAATGCTGATTTTGATACAGGTTTCTTAAGATATAATTGTGAACAATTAGGATTAAAATTTGATTATACATATTTAGATACATTAAGACTCGCAAAAGATTTATTCCCAGATTATAAAAAATATAAGTTAGGAATTATTGCAGAAAATCTTGGAATAAAAGTAGAAGTTGCTCATAGAGCCTTAGATGATGTTGATACAACAGTAAAAGTATTTAATGTAATGTGCAAAATGCTAGAAGAACAAGGTGTTAAAAAACTAGCAGATATAGATAGCAAGGAATCAGGAAAAGCAAATTATAAAAAGCTTAAACCATATCATATTATTATTTTAGCAAAAGATTATGTTGGACTAAAAAATTTATACAAATTAGTCTCTATTTCACATGTAAAATATTTTCATAAAAGACCTTTAATACTTAAATCATTGCTAAAAAAATATCAAGAAGGTTTAATTATAGGAAGTGCTTGCGACCAAGGTGAATTGTATCAAGCGATATTAAATGGAAAATCTGACGAAGATATTGAAGAAATTGCAAAATTTTATGATTATTTAGAAATTCAACCAATAGGAAATGACGAATATTTAGTAAGAAATGGAGTTCTTCAAAGTGATGAAGACCTAAGAAATATTGTAAGAAAAATAGTTGATTTAGGAGAAAAGTTAGGAAAGCCAGTATGTGCAACCTGTGATGTTCATTTCTTAGATCCACAAGATGAAATATATAGAAGAATAATTCAAGCAGGGCAAAAATATGATGATGCAGACTTTCAAGCACCATTGTATTTAAGAACTACAGAAGAAATGCTCAAAGAATTTGATTATTTAGGTAAAGAAAAAGCATATGAAGTAGTTGTAACTAACACAAATAAAATATCAGATGAGTGTGAAGCAATTAGACCAATTTCACCAGAAAAATGTCCTCCTCATATTCCAGGATGCGAAGAAACGATTAAGAAAATTGCATATAGTAAAGCTCATGAATTATATGGAGATCCACTTCCAGAAGTAGTTCAAGAAAGACTTGATAGAGAACTAGATTCTATCATAAAAAATGGATTCTCCGTAATGTATATTATTGCACAAAAACTTGTATGGAAATCAAATGAAGATGGCTATATAGTTGGTTCAAGGGGTTCTGTTGGTTCATCATTTGTTGCAAATATGACAGGAATAACAGAAGTAAATTCACTTCCACCACATTATAGATGCCCAAATTGTAAATATTCTGACTTTACTGATTATGGAATAAAAAATGGAATAGATTTACCAGATAAAAATTGTCCAAAATGTGGACATAGACTTGATAAAGATGGAATAGATATACCCTTTGAAACATTCTTAGGTTTCAATGGAGATAAAGAGCCTGATATTGACTTAAACTTCTCTGGAGAATATCAAGCAAAAGCACATAGATATACTGAGGTAATTTTCGGAAAAGGGACTACTTTTAAAGCAGGAACAGTTGGTACAGTTGCAGATAAAACAGCATTCGGATATGTAAAAAAATATTTTGAAGAAAAAGGTGAACCAACAAGTAATGCAGAAGTAGCAAGAATTTCAAAAGGATGCACAGGAATAAAAAGAACAACAGGTCAACATCCGGGAGGAATTATAGTTGTTCCAAAAGGTAGAGAAATTTATGAATTTACTCCAGTGCAACATCCAGCAGATGACCCAGAATCAGATATAATAACAACACATTTTGATTATCACTCAATTGATCAAAACTTACTAAAACTTGATATACTAGGACATGATGATCCAACTGTAATTCGTATGTTATATGATTTAACTGGATTAGATCCTACTAAAATTCCGCTTGATGATAAAGAAACAATGTCAATTTTCTCATCAACTAAAGCTTTAGGAGTAACACCTGAAGCAATAAAATCAGAAGTAGGTACATTTGGTATTCCAGAGTCAGGAACGAAGTTCGTAAGAGGAATGCTTAAAGATACTAGACCAACTACATTTGAGGAATTAATTAGAATATCAGGACTTTCACATGGTACTGATGTGTG
>CANPZY010000038.1 GCA_947588945.1 uncultured Clostridia bacterium | reverse complement strand
TACTTTAGGCATTTTTATCTCCTTAGAAAATATATCCATATAATATCATACTTTGCTAGTATAAACAACATTTTTTGTAAATTTTAGTACTTTTTTAATAAAAATTTTATTATATATTTTTTATTTTATCATTTCAAAAAATAATTTGTGAACATAAAATATTTCAAATTAATTATTTAATTTCCATAACAACTATATATTTTTTTAATCAAAAAAAATGGTCTTTTCAAATTAAGTAAATAAAGTTATTCACAGAGTTATCCACAGTTTCCACATTTTTATTTTTTGTCACATTTTGTCGACTAAACTATACATAATATTTTTGTATGTAATATTTTTGTAAACTTGTTATTTATATTTTGTAATATTTTTATTTTCAATGCATGCTTGTTTTTCCTTTATTAGTAGTACTTTCAGCTGTTTTCTATTTTAATTATTTTATTAATATCTTTTTCCCAATTTTTACTAAAATATTACAATTATGTATTTTTAGGTTATTTGCGGGTCATAAAAAAATATTTAAAATTTTCTTTTTATAAGATAAATTTTAAATATTTCTTCTTAACTATTTATTATTTTTAATTATTTCTTTTATCTCTTCTTCTGTCATTTTTGATACTTTTACTATTTTTTAGTACATTCCACCCATATCTGGAGGAGTTTCTGGGCCATGTCCGCAATGCTTCTCTGGTATTTCACAAACTATACTTTCAGTTGTTAATATCATAGAAGCAACAGACTCTGCATTTTGAAGCGCACTTCTTGAAACTTTAGTTGGATCCACAATTCCTGATTTTTTCAT
The DNA here is from genome assembly GCA_947588945.1 of uncultured Clostridia bacterium. Taxonomy (GTDB): domain Bacteria; phylum Bacillota; class Clostridia; order TANB77; family CAG-508; genus CAG-793. The sequence continues at coordinate 8,203 of CANPZY010000038.1, read as the reverse complement.
ATCAACATATTTTTCATCTCTTGCATCAAATCCAATTCCTTCTTTTTCTTTCTTTACATTTTCAAGAATTACTGATGGCTCTAACCCAGCATTTATAGCTATTTGTCTAGCTGGTTCTTCTAAAGCTCTTAATATTATTTTTCCACCTATTTTTTCATCACCAGAAAGTTTTTCAACTTCTTTTTCAAGTTTTGGAATTATATTAATATAAGCTGTTCCTCCACCTGCAACAATACCTTCTTCAACAGCTGCTCTTGTTGCAGACAAAGCGTCTTCTATACGAAGCTTTTTATCTTTCATTTCAACTTCTGTTGCAGCTCCAACTCCAATTACAGCTACTCCACCAGCAAGCTTTGCTAATCTTTCCTGTAATCCTTCTTTTTCATAACTACTTTGTTCTTCTGCAATTTGCGCTTTTAATTGTCCAACTCTATCAGCAATTTGTTGTTTATCTCCTGCACCATCAACAATTATTGTTTTATCTTTTTCAATCTTTATTTGTTTTGCTTTTCCAAGTTGCTCAACTGTAACATCTTTTAATTCTAATCCTAAATCTGATGTTATAACTTCTCCACCTGTTAAAATTGCTATATCTTGAAGCATAGCTTTTCTCTTATCTCCATAGCCAGGAGCCTTAACTGCTACTACATTTAATACTCCTCTTAGTTTATTAAGTATTAATGTAGATAATGCTTCTCCTTCAATATCATCACATATAATAACTAATTTTCCTGACATTTGCATTAAGCTTTCTAATAATGGTAGAACTTCTTGAATATTGCTGATTTTTTTATCAGTTATTAATATATATGGATTATCCATATCTGCAATCATTTTTTCAGTATCTGTAACCATGTATGGAGAAACATAACCCTTATCAAATTGCATACCTTCTACAACATTTAATTCTGTATTTGAAGTCTTTGATTCTTCAATTGTAATAACTCCATTTGTTGATACTTTTTCCATTGCATCAGCTATTAAATTTCCAATTTCTTCGTTATTAGCTGATATACTTGCTACTCTTGCAATATCTTCCTTTCCATTTACTGGGACACTAATATCTTTTAAAACTTTAACTGCTTTCTCAGTAACTACATCCATACCTCTTTTTATTGCCATTGGATCTGTTCCTGCTGCAACATTTTTAACACCTTCTCTAATCATACTTTGTGCTAAAACTGTTGCTGTAGTTGTTCCATCTCCTGCAACATCATTTGTCTTTTCTGATACTTGTCTTACTAGTTGTGCTCCCATATTTTCAAATTTATCTGGAAGTTCTACATCTTTAGCTATCGTAACACCATCATTTGTAATTAAAGGTGCTCCAAAACTTTTTCCAAGTACTACATTTCTTCCTTTAGGTCCTAATGTTACCTTAACTGTATCTGCTAATTTATTAACACCATCTAATAATTTTCTTCTGGCTTCTTCACCAAACTCAATATCTTTAGCCATAATTTATCTTCCTCCTTATCAGTTTTTAACAATCTTTTTATTCATTTTAAATAATTATTTTTAAACAATTTTACTGTTTTACTAATTTACTTGCATTTCATTACTCAACAACCGCTAAAATGTCTTCTTGTCTTACAATTATATAATCTTCCCCTTCAAATTTTACTTCTGTTCCTGAGTATTTATTTAAAACAACTTTATCTCCTTTTTTTACATTCATTGGAGAAAGTTTTCCATCAATCATTTCTCCAGGACCAACTGCTATTACCTCTGCTACTTGTGGTTTTTCTTTGCTTCCACTTGAAAGTATAATCCCACTTTTAGTAGTTTCTTCTGCTTCTTGCATTTTTACTATAACTCTATCACTTAATGGTTTTAACATTTACATACCTCCTCGTATCTTTTATATGTCAATTACTATTTATTATATGTTAGTATTTTGATTTTAGCACTCTTATTTATTGACTGCTAGAATTCTATATCTTTTTCTAGCAATTGTCAATATAGATTGCTAAATTTCACAAAACTTTCACAATTTTTTTACAGAATTGCATTTACTTTTTCACTTGACCACTTTCACAATTTTCCAATTATCTTGAAATTCTATGTGAATTTTAATAAAAAAATATTCTCCTTAATAATTATTTTAGCAAGATAATGAACCCTCCATGTTTTTTGTATAACATTTTGGGTTCATATCATTTTGTCTAACAATTTAGGTTCACTTCATTTTGTGTCTACTTTCTTTTTTTCACTTTATTTTTAATACTATTTTTTTCTCTTTTATTTTTATAAATTAATACTATTACTATTATTAAATTTATTATTAATATTATTTCTAAAATATATTTTAAAATCGTATTTATTTTTTGTTTTATTACCACTGCTTTTATATTTGCTTTTGAATTTATTGTATTATATGTATTTCCTGTCTCTAGATATTTAACTTTTAATCCTATTAAAGCTTTTTCTACTTTTACTTTATTTTCTCCTAGTATACTGTCTAGACTTTCCTGTATATTTTCTTGTGTATAATCTAATGATTTATTACTTATCATTGTTGTAATTATCGCTAAGTTAATATTCTTTTCTTCTTCATTATATTTTTGCGTTCTATTTCTCGTTATATTTATTGTTATTATCTGTGTAATCATTATTATACTTACTATTGTTATAATTGTTATTTTCTTTTTTAACTTTTTATTATCTCCTATTAATGCTTTAGATATTTTTTTATAAATAACCGGTATTCCATATATTATTGCTAATAATAAGAAAAATATAATCGTGTAAATTCCAAAGAAATATTTTCCTCCTAGATTTCCTGGTAACATATTTCTTTCTAAATAAAAGAAATTAGAATTATAATCTTTTAGTAATACTTTATTCAAAAATGTTGCCCACGCTAACATTATTAACATTGTTACAATAATTTGCCATATTTTCTTTACTTCAAGTTTAAATTCTCCTAGTCCTATCATCATAATTGGTACTAACCATATTATTGTATGTGCCCATATTCCTTCTAGTACATAAACATTTATAAATCTACTATCAAAAAAGTCATTTATTAAAAATGTCATAAATCCGCCCATCATTGATAATACATATACTGGTGTTTTTATTTTTTTCCAATTACATAATACAGTTAACGGTAACAAGTATATTAATATTGAACACATCTGTCCCGGGATTAAATCCCTACCATATGGTAGAGTACTGCCTACAACTGACTTTACAATTTGCTTTATTATTCGAATTGTAAACATTGTAATTAATAATACTTTTACTAATTTCTTTCCTTTTTTCTTATTATTTTTACAATACTGATATAGAATAATGGATAATAATATTATTATAGCAAGCCATATAATATGTCTTTCATCTTGAAATGTACCATATCCTAACTTGTCAGTATATCCTTCTGATTCTTTATGTATTTCAAAAAATTTATATAAAAAATTTGTTATATTTGTTTTCATAATTAATTATCCATTTCCTATTTTTTTCTCATTCTTAATTTTAGACTTAATCCATTTCCGTCATATTTTTATTCTTTATATTCTCTCCTCCACTAATATTTTTATAATCCCAAAAACAGCTACCTAAGTATGCTATAAATTCAGTTGAAGAAGGAATAGTTATCCCCATAAAATCCTCTGAGAAATCAGTTTTTCTAAATGTGTCAAACATATACTTCACAGTACTCGGAATCATAATTTCTTCTGTATTTAATTTTGATCCTAAATAAGTCCCCACCATGCATGTTACTGGTTCATCGTTCATAGCATTCTTGCATTGTCCATTCAAATCTCCAAGTTCTCCACTACTTATATCATCCGGTACTACAAATCCACCTGTTAAACCATTTCTAGTAACATTCCATCCACCTAGATTAAACCTAAAATTAGTAATCATGTCATCAACAATTTCAAGCCAAGCCTCCATATTCTCAATGTTTTCTTCATCTTCTTCATCTAAAACAGATCCCAAATAAATCATAACAAACTCTAACCCATCATCTATATAAGGTATACAATTATAAGTATATACATATTCTCCATCTTCTATAATGCAATTTTTTCTATCTATATTATTGACTTTTGTATAATTTATTTCCTTAGTATTGCTTCCTCCATCGCTTATTTTTATTTTTATATCTCCATTTTTAGTTGTAGCATATCTAAATCTAGCTTTATATAAATCTTCTCCTCGTATTTCTTCTCTTTTTCCATCTGGAAGTTCTATTGTATATGTTTTATTCTTTTCTTCTTCTGATATAGTTAATTTATTTTTATCTCCATATAATTTATTGTATAATGCTGACAAATTTTCTAAAGTCAAAGTAGGCATATATTTACGACCATAACCGTTAATAACTTGTTTCTTAACTTCTTTTCCTAGTTCTTCTAATACATCATATTCATTTGTACCTGTCTGTTTTAAAAGTTCGTCTAAAAAAGGACCTATCTCCATTTCTTTTCGTCTATTTTTCATATAATCATCTTCATGCAAAACTCCATCATCAGCTATCAATCCTAATATGTCAAACTTCCCTAGCAAACACATAGCATAAAAATCTGATAAATCCGAAAAGCTATATATTGGTAAAGCAGATCCATATAAAAACTCCACTAAAAACATCTTTTCAAGAATAAATTGCTCAAATGATGGATAATAATATTTTGATTCTACATATACATTTACTTTTGTTGTCCTTGTATCTATATCTTTATATATTGTCCATATTCCATCATCTGTTGTTACTGCATCATATTGTGCTCCATCATGCGACTTATCTATTCCATTGTTTTCATACTTAGCATTTCTTTCTTCTTCATTTGATACTTCTTTTATCTGTTCCTCAAAATCTTTTAGACTTTGACTTTCTTCTGATTCTGCTCTTTTATAATTTTCTCCTGCTATCTTCGCTCTTTGAAATAGTCCATTTTGTCCTAATGCTGTTCCTAATGTTACCCCTGCTAGTATTAAAAGGATTATTATTGTTATTACTAACGCTATCAATGTAATTCCTTTTTCCTTATAATTTACTTTTCTCATCTTTCGCTTTCTCCTTCTTTTTTTTATTATTTATTATTTATATTAATTTTATTATTTATAAAGTATTAAATTAATATATTATAAAACTTTACTTCTATATTTTTTATTAAGTAAAAAGATTAATAAAAAATTATAAACTCTTGTAATTCATTTATTTCAATGATTTTACAAGAGTTTATAATTAACTTTCTTTACAATTTTGTAATAATTTTTATATTTCTTTTTCTTTTATAATTGACTTTATTTTGCTATATTTAATATATGTTTATTTTTTATTAATCTTTTTAATTAATAATATTTTTATAATTTTTTTAACCAGAGAATTTTATATATTTACTCTATATTCTTTCTATAATTTCCTATATAATGCCTAATCTATAAAAATTTGATAAAAATATCAGATGACGTCCAGACGAATTCCTAAGTTACTACCCCAACAAATCAACTTCTTAACCCCCAGACACACATTTGAACAGACCATCCGACTCTCTCACAAGACGAACTTTTGGCTTAAGAGTAATAACCGGACGAACATCCGCTCCACTATCTGTAGGGTCTTCGGCCACAATCATCCCATAACTAGTCACACCACCCAAAAGCCCTCCATCCAAAATAGTCAAAGGAGAAGCTAACCAATATCCACCAAGTTTATCAGAATTCGATGCAGGGACTCTCGGAAAAAAGGTCTTTTCTTCTTCACCTAACTTACTTAACATCGCAAGATCCCCTCGTTTAAGCGATTCACCAAAATCCTTTAGAGTCATATTAATAACTAAACACACCTCCGTCTCTTCCCCATTCATTGATAAATTAAATCCATATTCATCAAAACTTCCAACATTTATTTTATTAAAATCTGTATTTCCATCAATCGCTTCATTCCATGCTTCACACCACATTCCTAACGTAGGTCCTCCAACAACAAAGTCTATCTTGTCCTTTTCTGTTGCTTTTTCTTTTATTCCATCCCATGCTTCCTTATCCAACATTTGTAATGTTGCCTTTGAATTTTCAATTTCTTGGTGTTCCTTCAATTTATATTTTCCAAACATCAATGTATTCAATAAATCATCATTCACAGAATCAAAATTTTCACTTTTTGTAACACCCCATTCTTTTAATTTTTCATTCGGAACATAGTCTGCTGCTATTAAAAATATTCTATCTTCATTTACATAAAATATTTCCCAATCATTTACTTCTCTATCACCATTTGTATCCAATCCTATATCTACATATTTTCCTTGATAGTCTTTTAAATTTCCTGCTATGTCACTACTTCCTATTCCACTTGATGGTGTTTCTCCATTTACAATCTTATCTATCTCTTTTTCTACTTCTCCTAATTTATCTGTTTCATCTGCTTCTGCTCTTTTATAATTTTCTCCTGCTATCTTCGCTCTTTGAAATAGTCCATTTTGTCCTAATGCTGTTCCTAATGTTACCCCTGCTAGTATTAAAAGGATTATTATTGTTATTACTAACGCTATTAATGTGATTCCTTTTTCTTGAATACTACTCTTTCTTTTTAAAGTGTTATTACTAATTTTTTCTTTCAATATCTTAGTATACATTTTTACCATTCTCCTTTTGTTTTTTATTATTTTTTCTTTTTGTTTAATGTAAATTAATTATGTTATTTTTATTAAGGTAAAAACTTAATAAAAAAAATAATTAAACTTTTATAGATCTTATAGCGCACTAATGAAGCGCGATTGAAGAAAAATTTTCATAAGAAAATTTTTAAAATAATAAGGTCAAAAAAGTTTAATTATTTTTTTATCAAATACTTGCTTAACGATATCTGTTGTGGTATATTCTAGATATATTAAATTTTTATTAAGTTTTTACAATAATAAAAATATAAAATTTTATCAATCTACAATTTATATTCTCATTTTGTAAACAACGTATAACACAAGACATACTTCTATAAAAATCACAAGTGGAATCCACCTTTTAAATATCTTTTCATTCTTTCCATAGTTAAACATTTCAGCAGCTACAATAACTCCTACAAAACCTCCTAAAATAGAAAGTGCTAAGTAAATTGTATCTATCCATTTTTTATTCATCTTTATATAATTAGTTCTAACATTTAACCATAAAAACAAATATGAAATTAAGTTAATACAAATTATATATCCTACAATAAAACTTATCATTTCTTTAATATAATATACTTAAAGGATTAAATATATTAAAAATCTCCCTTCTATTATTTTCAATCATATTATATACTTTTACATCATATCTTTGTATATAAATATATTGTTATATATAAATTATTGTATATAATTATTGTATATAATTTTTATATACTAATTTATCCAAATAAGCTCATTTGATTACTTTGACTCATTCCATCTAAGCATCCTGCTTTCTTTAAAAGTTCTATACCACTTTCTCCCAGTTTAGCCCTAATCTTTAAATCATCTATGGACATAAACTCGCCATCTTTTCTTGCTTCTTCAATTCCTTGTGCTGCAACTGAGCCAAATCCAGGAATACTATTAAGTGGAGGTCTTATTCCATCATCTTCAAATTTAAATTTAGTTGCCCCTGATTCATATAAATCTATTGGTAAGAAATTTATCTTTCTTTCATACATTTCATTTACAATCTCTAAAGTTTCATACATTGCTGTATCTTTTTGAGTTGCATTATTTGCTAATAATTCTATTTCCTTCATTTTATTCTTTACTTTTTCTTGTCCATGACACATTATATCACTGTCAAAAGCATCTGCTCTTATAGTAAAATATGCTGTATAATATGCTTTAGGAATATGAACTTTAAACCATGCAATTCTAAATGCATTTGTTACATAAGCTGCAGCATGTGCTTTAGGGAATAAATATTTTATTTTATTACATGAATCGATGTACCAACTTGGAACATTATATTCTTCCATTGTTTTCTTAAATGCTTGCCATTTTTCTGGTTCTTTTGCAACTTTTCCTTTACGTACAAGTTCCATTATTTTAAATGATGTATTTGGTGGAAGACCTTGTTTTATCAAGTATAACATAATATCATCACGAGTACAAATTACTTCACTTAATGTTGCTGTTCCGTTGTTTATTAATTCTTGTGCATTTCCAAGCCACACATCAGTACCATGTGAAAGTCCTGATATTCTAATTAATTCCTCAAATGTAGTTGGTCTAGTATCTTTAAGCAT
>CANPZY010000037.1 GCA_947588945.1 uncultured Clostridia bacterium | reverse complement strand
GCGAGAACTGGCGAGATGAAGAACGTCGTTCCCATCAAGAACATTCTGGGCTTCAGTTGCTACTCGAAGGTTATTGCTCTCAGCGATTCTCTCAACATGGGAGATGACTTGGATGTAGAAAAGCTGGCCATTATGTCGGCAATGTGCGGTCAGACTGGCGAGGACGGAGACCAGATGAATCAGCTCCTGCCTCTGTTGCTTTTCAAGGATAGGATTGGAGTAGATGATGACACGACGAAGCTGTTGCTCATGTCGTCCATGATGGGCGGTAATATGGCAGGTTCTAACAACCCTGTTATGTGTTATTTGATGCTTAATGCATTTCTGGGAAAGAAATAAGATAAAGTTTCTCAGAAGGCAGATGAGTAAAATGCCAAATAAGTCGGAATTAAGCTGACTTAATAGTTTATATCTCTATTTGATTTCCCCAAGACGTTGTCTTGGGGAAATTTTCTAACAAAAGAATAGGACTACCAAACTTTATAGTTCAGTAGTCCTTTGCCATTTTGTATATTACCTTGAAATTTCCTGTACGAATTGCATAGCAATTCTTTCAATACAGCTCCACAATCTGTCATAATCAAAGATTTCTCCAGTATACTCTTTTTTCTGCACTAAATATTCTTCTAATTCTTCTTTCCATGTTTTATTACGCCTTGTGTCGAATATAGGTATTCCTGTGCTTGGCAAAATATCGGGGATTTCTTTGACGGTGTCAAGGGATACATGTCCATCTCTTAACATTAACTGATTAATTTCAGTATATGCTCCATACATACCAGAATGGGAAAAGAAAGTTTTTACATTCCAGTTCATGTTGTTTCTTGGATTTATTACTTTCATTTTTTCAACGTCCCAGATAAATTCAGGAATTAAGAACTCTTCGATGAAGTAGTAATCCAAGTAGAGGTGACAGTACATTCCAAACTTAATTGGGTCTTCTGGTTTGAATAGGTCTTTTTTTACAAGTTCCATTTCTGGGACAAGAAAAATACCTACAGATGCCTTTTTGCGGTAATGGGATTCTTGTTTGTTCGTGGCTAAATCTGGAATAAGGTTACCAGCCATGAAGTCTACCTTATTAAGTTGTGTGACTGTATCTAATTTCCGATAAACTTCCTCTGCAAAACTAAGATGATATAGAATTCCTGGCATTATTCTTCCTCCAATAATAAATTTTAGGATACTTTTAATAGTTTTAGTAAAGCTATTATTCATTTTCATAATATGTAATTACATGCATATTATAACATTTTTACAATATTATGTCAATTTGACTTTGACTATTTTATATTATTTATTCTTTAAAATTCACTTGTAAACTTTGTTTTTAGTGAATATTCTTATTAGTGAAAAAATTAGATAAATAAAAAATTATAATTAATTTTTTTACTTATTACATGAAGAAAATTGGTTTTTATATTATGAATAATTAATAACTTTTTAAAATTGTAGAATAATATAAAAAAGTATAGTATAATATAATTTGAAAAGTTTTAATTAAATAGATAGGAATAAATAAATGAAAAAGGGCAAAAAAATTATAATATCTGTTATAGTTATACTCATGATAATTATAGCAGTAATAGGAATAATGATATTTAAAAATATCCAAGAAGAGAAAAAAGAAGATGCAGTAGCATTAACTCTTAAGGAAAATTTGACTGTTGAATTTGGCTCAAATGTTAAAGTATCAGATTTTATAGAAAATTTACAAGGAGAATTAATAGAAGATAATAAAATTGATACAGGAATATTAGGAACAAAAACAGTAACATTTGATTATAAAAGCATTCGAAAAAAGAAGAAAACTAAATCATTTGAAATAAATATTGTTGATACAATAAAACCTATGATTTATATGGATAATACTATATCAGTAAAAGAGGGATATTCAAAAGATATAATAAATTTGATTTTTAGTGGTGATAATGCAGATCCAACGCCAGAAAGAAAGATAACAGGAGATTATGATTTAAATACAGTAGGAGATTATAATTTGACATTTAGTATAAAAGATAAAAGTGGAAATGAAGAAAAAAGAGATTTTGTTTTAAAGGTAGTAAAAGAAAATAATTCTAAAACTACTAAAATGAAAACTGTAGCTTTTAATGATGCATTACAAAAATATAAAAATGAAAATAATAAATTAGGAATAGATGTATCACAATGGCAGGGAGAAATTGATTTTTCAAAAGTAAAAGAAGCAGGAGCTGAATTTGTAATCATTAGACTTGGGTACCAAAAAGATTATGATGCAGGAGATGTGATTGATCCATATTTTGCTCAAAATATAAAAAACGCAAAAGAAGCAGGATTAGATGTAGGACTATATTTTTATTCTTATGCAAAAACGAAAGAAGAAGCAACGAGACAAGCTAATTTTGTAATTGAAAATATCAAAGATTATAAAATTGAATTACCAATTGCATTTGACTGGGAAAGCTGGAACTCATTTGTAAAATGTAATATAAGCTTTTATGATTTAAACCAGATTGCACATACTTTTGTTGATACATTAAGTGAAAAAGGTTATAAAGGTTCATTATATGGAAGCAAGAATTACCTTCAAAGAGTTTGGTATGAAGATGAATTCGAAAATATTTGGCTTGCACATTATACTGATAAAACCGATTATGATAAAAAATATTTTTTATGGCAATTTTGTAGTACAGGAAAAATAAATGGAATTAATGGAGATGTTGATATAGACATTTTAAATTATAATTAATTTTTAGTAAATCATCATTATTTTACAAGTAATGATGGTTTATTTTTTTTTAGCATAAAAAAATTTATTTTTGGTAAAAATAGATAAAAATTAGATTATTTTTTGAGAAAAAAATTGGAGGATTTAAAATGGATAAATCATATTGGATTGCATCTACTACTAATAAAACTGAATATAAAAAATTAGACAAAAATATTGATACTGAAATTGCAATAATTGGAGGAGGTTTGACAGGACTTACTACAGCATATTATTTAAGCAAGCAAGGAAAAAAGGTAGTAGTTTTAGAAAAAGATAAAATTTGCAATCATACTAGTGGAAATTCTACTGCTAAAATAACAAGTGGACATGGCTTATTTTATGACTATTTAATTAATTTGGTGGGAAGAGAAAAAGCAAGAGAATATCTAGAAGCAAATGAACAAGCAATATTAAATATAATGAAAATTATAAAAGAAGAGAAAATTGAATGTGACTTAGAATTGCAAGATGCTTATATATTTACACAAAAACAGGAATATCTAGAAGAGATAGAAAAAGAAGTAAATGCATTAATTACTTTAGGGTATCCTGCTGAATTTGTAAAAGACAAAGAAATACCGCTTAATAAAGTTTTAAAGGTTAAAATTAAATCAGATAAAGAAAATGAAATAAATATAGAAAAAAATATTTTAGGAGCAGTGAAATATAAAAATCAAGCTCAGTTCAATCCATATCTTTATGGAATAGGATTAGCAAATGCAATCGAAGAGTATGGTTCAAAAATATATGAAGATACTAAAGTAGAAGATATAAAAAAGAATGGAAATTATTATGAAATAATTACAGAAGATGCAAAAGTTAAAGCTGAAAAAATAGTAATTGCAACTCATTATCCAATTATAAATGCACCGCGGTTTTTATTTTTTAAAAATGTATCAAGAAACTTCGTATTTAATAGCTGTGCAAACTAAAGAAAAAGTATTTGATGGAATGTATATCAATAGCGAAAATCCAAAAATATCATTTAGAACTGCAAAATATGGTGATGATAGAATAGTGATAATTGGAGGAATGGAGCACAGAACAGGTGCAAAAATTGATTTGAAAAACAGTTATAAGCAATTAGAATTAATTGCTAAAAAGCTTTATCCAGATTGCAAAATTCTTTATAGATGGAATACAGAAGATTGTATTACTTTAGATAAAATACCGTATATAGGAAGTTTTTCAAAACTTTGGAAAAATGCTTATGTAGCAACTGGGTATAAAAAATGGGGAATAACAACATCAAATATCGCAGGAAATATTATAGCAGATAAGATTTTAGGAAGAAAAAATGAATATGAAGATGTATTTACATCTACAAGATTTGAAATAATTAAAAATCACAAAGAATTTGGAAATATGGTTAAAGAAGCAAGCTACTCAATTGTTTTTAATAGATTAAAAAATTCAAAAGAAAATTTTAAAGATATAAAAATTGACGAAGGTAAGATAATAAATGTAGATGGTAAAAAAGTTGGAGTCTATTGTAATAAAGATGGAAAAATCTTTGCAGTAAAACCATATTGCACTCATTTAGGCTGTGAATTATTTTGGAATAATTTAAATAAGACATGGGATTGTCCATGCCATGGTTCAAGATTTACGTATGAAGGAAAATCTATTTATGAACCTTCGATTAATGATTTAGAAAAATATGAAATTAAAAAGTAATTATTGACAATGAAATATTAATAGAAATATAATAAGTTAAAATATTAATAAAAAATAAAATTTTTAATTATAATAGGAGGTAATTATGTCATTAGTTACAACTAAAGAAATGTTTAAAAAATCAATGGAGGAAAAATTTGCAATAGGTGCATTTAATATAAATAATATGGAATTTGTACAAGCCATAATGGACGCTGCTTCAGAAGAAAATTCACCAGTAATTTTGCAAACATCATCAAGTGCAATAAAGTATGCAAGAATTCCTTATTTAAAAAATATGATTTTAGCAGGATTAGAAGAACACGATATTCCAGTAGCACTTCATCTAGATCATGGACCAGACTTTGAAACTTGTAAATTATGCATAGACAATGGTTATACATCAGTTATGATTGATGGCTCAAAATATGATTTTGAAAAAAATGTTGAATTAACAAAACAAGTAGTAGATTATGCACATGAAAGAGGAGTTGTTGTTGAAGCTGAAATAGGAAAACTTGCAGGAATTGAAGATGAAGTAAACGTTGAGGCAAATGATGCAATTTATACAGACCCAATGCAGTCTATGGAATTTGTAAAAAGAACTAATTGTGATTCATTAGCAATTGCGATAGGAACAAGTCATGGAGCTTATAAGTTTAAAGGTGAAGCTAAACTTCGTTTTGATATATTAGAAAAAGTAAAAGAATTAATTCCAGATACTCCAATCGTTTTACATGGTGCGTCAACCGTAATACCAGAATATGTTGAAATATGCAATAAATATGGTGCAGAGCTAGGAGAAGCTAAAGGAGTTCCAGACGAAATGCTTCATGAAGCAAGTCAAAGAGGAGTTTCAAAAATAAATGTTGATACAGATTTAAGACTTGCAATGACAGCAGGAATAAGAAAAACATTTGCTGAAAGCCCTGAAGTATTTGATCCACGTAAATATTTAGGCTTAGGAAGAGACTATATAAAAGAAACTGTAAAACATAAAATAAGAGATGTGTTCGGTTCTAACGGAAAAGCATAAAGTTTACACAAATTTTGCGATATTCTAAATTTTCAATGAAATTAATGTTAAAATGAACAAAAATTTCATTGAAATATTTTTTTTTATGAGCATAATAAATTTTAAAATGTTAAAAATAAAAATGACGAAAAAAGTCAAAAGGAGGTTTATTATGATGAAAAAAATATTTATAATAAGCGTCTTATCAATTTTAACAATATGTTTGATTAGCAATTTTGCATTTGCTACATCAGTAGGTAATATGGTTGAAAATACAGTTAGCGATGGTGTCACAGCAGTTGAAGATGGAGGAGCAATGGTTGGAAATGCAATGAGATCTGAAGGTGACATGATAGAAAATGGTATAGATAATATGGAAAATATGGTTGATAATGGTTTATCAAATGGAATAATTAATAGTCAAACAGTTGATGATATTGGTAATGGTGCAAAAAATGTAACAGAAAGTATAACAACTGGAAATATAATTTCAGGAAATGCTAATTCAGGTTATACAGTACTTGGTTTAAGTGTATCTGTATGGATGTGGATTATTATAATCATTATATTTATAGTAGTAATTGTGTTAATTTGCAAATATATGAAAGATCATAATGATGACGATAATGATGATGAAGAATAATTTTTATTAAATAAAAAAGCAATGTAACTTTTATTAGTTATATTGCTTTTAAAAAATTATCTTTTTAATCTAATTAATATTGCAATAGCTAGAAGTATAATTACGAGTCCTACAGCTATAAGCAAAACATTTATAATATTTGTAAAATCAAAACTAGAGGTACTATAATCAATTCTATCAAGACTTTCTACATTAGCTACAGTATTTGTATCAAGTGAGCTAATTGGGTTAGTTACATTATCTCTTGAGTTATTTTGAAAATTACTTGATTCTGAATCAATAATATTAGTATTGATATCATTTGTATTTACTGAAGTTGCAAATATATTACTAGAACAATAAAATAGTATTATTATCGATGTGATAAATAAAATCATATATTTTCCTAATTTTAACATTTGTATATGCCTCCTAAAAAATCTTAAGTTTATTTAATAATAATATATTTAATAAAAAAAGTCTAGATGTTTTAAGAAATTGCTTAAAGAATTTCAGATAAGGAAAGGTCAAGTGAAAAAGTAAATGCAATTCTGTAAAGTAAAAAATAGAAATAGCCAAAAAAACTTGAAAATTTAAAGGATTTAAAATATAATAATATATATTATAGATTATTAATTTATAAAATATTTTATAAAAAGGATTTGTTAATGAATAAAGATAATGTAATTGCCAAAAATCCAACAGCATACCATAATTATGAAATAATTCAAAAAATAGAAGCAGGGATTGTACTTTATGGAACAGAAATAAAATCAATTAGAGCTGGAAAAGTAAATTTAAAAGATAGTTATGCAACAATTGAAAGAAATGGTGAAATATATGTATATTCAATGCATATAAGTCCTTATGATTTTGGAAACATTTATAATAAAGATCCAATGAGACCTAAAAAACTTTTGATTAATAGAAAAGAAATAAATAAATTAGTAGGAGAGGTTTCAAAAAAAGGATATACATTAGTTCCAATTAGCTTATATTTTAAAGGAAATTTTGTTAAGCTTGAATTAGGAATAGGAAGAGGCAAAAAGCTTTATGACAAAAGAGAAGATTTAAAAAAGAAAGAAGCAGAAAGAAAAATAGATAGATATATGAAAGAAAATAATAATTAAAGATGGAGTAAGAATGGAATTATCAAATAGTTTAGAAGAATATTTAAAAGCAATGTACATATTAAAAAATACAAAAAATGAAATTAAAGTAACAGACATTGCAAATAAATTAAATAAATCAAAAGCAAGCGTTAATAATGCAATTAATATTTTAAAAAATGAAAAGTTAATAAATTATGAGCCTTATGGAGAGATAGAGCTAACTAAAGAAGGTGAAAAAATTGCTCAAAAAGTTATTGAAGCTAATGATATTGTTAAACTTTTTTTAATGGAAATAATCGGTGCAACAAGTGAAGATGCAGAAAATGAAGCTAAAGCAATTAAAACAGTATTAAGTGACAACACTCTTAATAAACTTGCAAGGTATACAAATAAAATATTAGGCATTACAGGAAAAGAATGTAATTATGATATAAATAACGAAAATTGTATTAAATGTGTACAAAAGAAAAGGTAGTTATTTGCTTCTATAAGAAAAAGAAAAAAAACAAGAAGAAAAAAATAATTATAGATAAATTTAATAAAAATTTTTCAAATTATTTTGCATCATAATATAATTAATAAAAAGGTGGATGAAATACAATGAAAAGAAAAAGTTTAATAATATTAATAACTATTTTACTTCTTAGTATACTAATTGTATGTGGATTTATTTTTTATCAAATGAACAATATGCATGGTAAAGCTGAAATTTTATTTAGTTATGATACTATATTAGATTATATATCAAAGAATGAATCAAAAGATGAAAATTTAAAGAATTTTATTGCTATAAAAGAAATATCTACAATTTCTAATAAAGAAAATGTTGAATGTTATGTATTAACATTAATAGATACATACAATATAGAAAATCAAATATTAGAACACGAAAAATCAAATTTAAAGATATATAAATTTATATTTAAGGACACAAAAATAGTAAGCTCGAATAACTTGAATATGGAAGATATTAGTAATTATAATGATTATAGTGTTTTTCCTAAAGAAATAATAGAAAAATATTTACCACTTAAAGATTATGTAGATTTAACAAGGTCAATAGAAAAACAAATTGAAAATTTTTATAATAATGAGAATGCTAATGAAATCAGTGGTAGTAATAGTGTGAATGAATTAAGTGAAGATTATCGAATTGTTCATGAATCATCAAAGAATCAAACATATCCGTTAAATTCATAATCTATTAAAAATATAGTGAGAAAGGAAATTAAACATAAGTAATGAAAAAAGTACTCTTAGGAATGAGTGGAGGAGTTGATAGTTCGGTTTCAGCCATACTTTTGAAAGAAGCAGGTTATGAAGTAATAGGAACAACATTAAATTTATATCCAAATGGAGCTTGTTGTTCATACATTGATGTAAAAAGTATATGCAAAAAAATAGGAATAGAACATTACATATTAGAAGGAAAAGATGAATTTAAAAAATATGTTATAGATGATTTTATTGATTGTTACTCAAATTGTAAAACTCCAAATCCATGCATTGAATGTAATAAATATTTAAAGTTTGGTTTAATGTATGAAAAAGCAAAAGAATTAGGATGCGACTATATAGCAACAGGTCATTATGCAAAAGTAGAATATAGTGAAAAGTATAACAGATGGGTATTAAAAAAATCAAAATCAATAAAAAAAGATCAAAGTTATGTTTTATGGAATATTCCAAAAGAAATGTTAGAGCATATTTTATTTCCTTTATCAGATTATGAAGATAAAGAAGAAATAAGAGAAATAGCAAGAGAGCATAATTTGTCAGTTGCAAGCAAGCCTGATAGTGAAGATATATGCTTTATACCAGATGGAAATTATAAAAAGTTTTTAGAAGAAAATTCAAATTTAAAGCCGAAAGAAGGCAATATAATAAGAAATAACGGAGAAATTGTAGGAAAGCATACAGGATTATATAATTATACAATTGGTCAAAGAAAAGGACTTGGAATATCTTATAAGGAGCCACTATTTGTTATAGGATTTAATAAAGAAAAAAATGAATTAATTGTCGGAACTGAAGATGAAATTTATAAAAAGGAACTTGTGATAAATAATATTAATTTACTTTTAGTCGATGAAATAAAAGAACCATTAGAAGTAAATGTTAAGACAAGATATTCTACAAAAGAAGCTAAGGCAAAAGTTGTTCAAATTAATAAAGATGAAATTAAAGTTGAATTTGAAGAAAGTCAAGCAAGAATTACGCCGGGTCAATCATTAGTAATGTATATTGACGATATCGTAGTTGGTGGTGGAAAAATAAAATAATAGTAGAGAAAATTTTTTTTGTAAAAAAATAATTAATTAAATTTTATTTAAGTAAAAAGATTAATAAAAAA
>CANPZY010000036.1 GCA_947588945.1 uncultured Clostridia bacterium | reverse complement strand
AACTGGGCATATGATTATAGTAAAGGAAAAATTACAGGAGTAGACAAAGAAGGTACAACATGGGAAGTCATTGAAAATGATGGAGTTGAAATGAATAACGAAATGAATGATGGAAATTCTTCAACGAAATTCAAGCAATCATATTATGTTCATAGTTATAAAAGAAATGAATTTATAAATGATACATATTATGACTTAATATTCATAAATAGCAATGATACTTTTAATGGTTGGTACTGGCTTGCGGGTCGTTGTGTAGAAGTATATGAAGAAATGTGTGTATTTGGTTTGCAACATGTAAATGCAAATAGTGGAAAAAGTTCTGTTGCT
This sequence comes from uncultured Clostridia bacterium, assembly GCA_947588945.1. Classification (GTDB taxonomy): domain Bacteria; phylum Bacillota; class Clostridia; order TANB77; family CAG-508; genus CAG-793. Next base: position 9,558 of record CANPZY010000036.1, on the reverse strand, counting down.
GGAAGAAACCTATGCAATTCTAAGCGGAGAACTTGACCATGATGGAGTATCTCTTCGTCCTATAGTTTCTATTGATTTAAAATCAAGTGGATATAAGATGACTACAAGTGTGAATGAAAAAGGAAAGATGACAATAAGTTTAAGTGCATAATAAATTTATTGTAATGATATGTTTAAATCACAATTATTAAATAAAAAAATAAAGAAAAAAAGTTTATAATTGACATTAAAATAGTTAATTATAAGCCTTTTTCTTTTATGCTATTGAAATTAATTTGCAGAAAATGTCGAAAAATAGCATACGATTTTTATTGACAAATATTGACAAATAATATAAAATAATTTCATATATTTTTATTTTTTACAAAGAGTCAATTTTTTAATAAAAAATGTTCAGTTGAATAAATATGAAAAAAATGGATTAAAATATTTAGATAGAAATATACAATAATGTTTATAGTAAAAAGCCTAATTTAATGAAAAGTATTCAAAAATAGTAAAATTTATGATATACTATAAATAGTATAAAAAGAGAGGAGCATTGTCATGCAACAATTGACAAATTTAAAAGAAATAGAAACAGCAATTAATCAATATGGAGAAATTGTAATAAGTAAAAATAGTAAAAATAATGTAGTTGTTATGAGTATGGAAGAATATAAAAAGAAAATGTTAGATGAAGAAATAGAAAGAAAAATATTGAAATCAGAAGAAGATTATAATAATGGTAGAGTAAGAAAAGCTGAAGATGTCTTTAAAGAATGGAAATTAAAATATGGAATATGAAATCGTAATTTCAGACACTTGCTTAGAAGAAATAGATTTCCCATATGTACTATGGAGGTAAAAATTATTTATATGGAGGACTATTATAAGTAAATCACAAATAATTATCTCGCTTTGAGTTTAAGAAATTAAAATCAAGGCGACTTTTTATACAATATTAAATTTTTTAGATTAATAAAAAATTATAATTAATGTAAAAACTTAATAAAAATTTAATTATTAAAAATATAGCATAACGACAGCGTTAAATCAAGATTATAAAAATAAAAAAGTATAAAAATTTTATAAAAAATAAAAAGTAAAAAATCTTATGAAAGGCTTATGAACAGCCAATTATAGGATTTTTTGCTTTTTTATTAAGTTTTTACCTTAATAAAAATTAACATAAAAAAGATAGAAAGGAAACATGCACAATGAGGGAAAAGAGAAATTGTTTGACAAAGAAAAATACAAACTTAAGGTTATAAAAAGTAACAAATTTTAACTTAAAAAATGCTAAATAAAATTAAATGCAATAAAACACAAAAGCATAGTATTTTTAAGCAAATGAAAATCTAAATTCAAAAGAAGGGAGAAAATCAAAAGTCTTGAAAAAAGTTGAGAAAAATGATAAAATACTAATATAAAAATTTAATTATCCTGTTTTACAGGCTTATATATATACAATAAAAAATAAATATTTTCAGGAGGCGAATAAATAAAAAAATTAAAGGAACCGAATAGTTAAAAAATTGCTTTTTAAGGAGGAAAACATTATGAAGAATAGCGAATATCGGGAACTTGCAGATTTAGTTGACCGTTTCTTGGTAACAAGAGATAGGCAAACATTATCAATAATTCAATGCGAACTGGAAAACAATAAAGACTTTTATAATGAACTTGTTTTTGATATGATTGAACGAAAAAATTATAGGTATATTCAAGTTTTCCCAACCAATCAACAAATCAAACTTATAAGGAATATGATGTCACATATAAAGGGAAGAAACAGTTTTGCATATAGAGTGAGTTGGATATTACCTTATGTCTCAAACAAGGTTTTGAACAAAGTACTTAGTATAGCGGATAATGATATGTTGCTTAGTATAATGTACGAAATCAAAGGACATATCGGAATAATAGGAAGTCGCACTTGTGATTTACCGCAAGGTTATTGGTATCCAACGACCAATGTCCTTTCGAGAATGGGAGAAAGGATTGTATGGCATAGAATTTATAACAAATGTCGTAAAAATCTGGAAAAGTAATAATTTTAAACACTTCAGAGTAGTCTAAGTAAACTACTTTGAAGTGTTTTTTTGTATATATACTACCGGCACAGCCGGAAGTATATATACAAGTAAAAAATCCACGAGTTTTTACTCGTGGATTAGTGCTAAAGATACAAAGAATTTTTATATTCTTCGTTGCGTTGCTCCAGTGGCTTAGCCAGCCACCAGTTTTGATAGTCATTTTGAATTGCCTCTGTAAGAATTTTGAGATGAGGCTCCAAAAATGCTATCCAATCCCCATTGGGATTGATGTCAATGCACCACCAAAAATTACTTTGGCGCCGGCGCCAGTCTGTGTCTTCTTTTTTTGCCTTTGGTACTTTTTCGAGTTCTGAATACTCTTGAAGAATATATGGGGTTTCGATAAACTGCTTAATTGATAGCAGTATTTCCTGAGAACTACTTTCCTTGCAGAATACCATCATTTCCTCATGTTCCGGAGTATAAATACCAGTATGAAAAACATCATACTTAGGTAAATGATACATCATGCGCCGGAACGCTCTAGGAATTGCATCATATTCAAACTCGGAAGAGCCCATGTAATCAAGAGATACAGCACTATCTTTGCCAATGAGATGAGTACCATTTTCCTTAAAAGTTCCTCGTTGTATAAGCCAAAAGTTTGCCATATAAGACACTCCTTTCAAAAAATGATGTAAATATTATATCACATTTTATTATTAACTTCAATACCTTGAGTTAATTGACTTTTAAGCGATTAAATAGTATAATATAAGTATAAGACATTTATAAAATCTTTCTTAGAATAGTGTTATTGAGGCAAGCACTTCTAGACAGCATTTTATGATATACGACATTTTGCTATTGCAAAAAAGAAAGGGGCTAACAACATGGAAATTACAAAAGGATTGCTTATTAACTGGTGTAGTCAAGATGGAAAGTGTAAATACTCTCCAGCCGAACAAAAAAAGTTCGGAGAAATCATTGACGAGTATGGCCTAGAAAAGGCTTTACATGCAGCAATTGCCTCATATGTCTGCACTAAAGGTTCCTCAATGATTATACTTGAGAACATTCAGAAAAACACTTTAAGAGAACTACTTGAATCGCTTCCGGACATTTCTACTTTGGAAATGCAGGAACAGGAGCAATACAGGGCTCTGCGAAGCCGATTCATTAGTAGGATTTCTCAAACGGCGTAAGGCAATCAAAAAAGATAGTGAGTCAAATAGGCTCATTATCTTCTTTATTATTCATTACTAAGTAACATTAAAATCCTTGCACTTTCTGGAAAATCTCTGTCAAAGCAAATCATGGTACCTAATTTTATTTTTCCATTCCCATAATCTAACTCACAAGTTTTAAATTCAGTACCAGGCTCAGTATAGGCTTCCATTTTAAAATCATTTTTTAAATATAAAATATTTTATATTATCTAATAATATTTTGGCTAAATTGTCATTACCTTCAAAGCCAGCAATTAGTATTTTAATCGTTTATTTCCATTTTTAATTATTTATAATTACTATATCAAAAAAGCATTATTTACTCAATGACTTTTTTATAATTTTTATATTATATTTTTTAATGGAATTTATATAAATTTAGCAAAAGAACATATGCTTTTACACACATGTTCAATTTCTCATATTTATCTTTTTTGCAGAATCAATGTTATTATAAAATTTTCCAATAACCTGATTTATTTGAACCAACTCTTTGAATTATTTGTTTACCTTGTAATTGTTTTAGATATCTTGAAACAGTTGCAGTAGATATTTTAGTAATTGCACTAATTTCTGGTATCGTTATATTTGGATTATCAATTAAAATATTTAAAATTTGTTTTTCTTTATTATTTATCTTATCATTTATCTTATCATTTATCTTATCATATTTTGTTTTATCATTATCATATTCAAAAGGATTCTCTCTATATTTAAACGAAACTCTTAAAAAATGATCCATAAATTTAAAACAACTTTTATCGTAAGCATCTAAAATTCTTAATACCCCAGAGCCAATATTTTCAATTAAATCTACATCTTTAAATACTCTAATAAGTTCTTTATTTCTAGGAGCAGTTACACCTTCTAAAAATTCTTCTTGTGATAATTCTTGAGGAAGTCCACCAGCAGAAGTAATTTCAACTCTATCTGAATACAATTCTATAATAGGGGAATTTCCATAAGAATAATCATTATGTACAATAGCATTTATAACTGCTTCTTTTAAGGCTTTACTATCAATCTTTTCTTGTTCTTTTCTTCCAAAATATTCAATTTTAGCATATGTAGTATTTTCAACATCAAGTCTATCTAATATTCTTTGAGTTGCAGTAATTAAACATCTATTTCCATATTCTAAATTTTCTAATAATTCAAGTTTATTTGTGCCTAAATATCTTACAAGTTTTATAGATATGGTATTTTCATCTGCTAATAAAAAGGCATTATAATTATATTTTCCTTCACTTGTTAGTAAGTCAAGATTTTGTAGAAAATTATCATTTAATTTTAAACCATGTTCTTCGTAATAAATTTTTAATTGATTAAATGTTAATTCTTGTCTAGGAGAGTCTATTTCCTTTAGATTAGCCTTTATTCTTTTAGCATACATATCATCAATCATTCTTTCTGTCATTTGTTCTTTGCTGCTACCAACTCTTATATAACAACCTTCAGGAGTTCTACCTTTTTTTCTTAAATAATAAGGCTTTTCAGTTCCGCTAGATATTACAACTTTTATTATTTCTTTATCATCTATTGTTTCCACAGTTACATCAAATAATCCCAAAGTTGATGGACCAATGTTATTTTTTATTCTGTCTTTTATTTGCAATTGTGTTAAATCTATATTATCAATTCCAACAGTTTGACCTTCTTTATTGATTCCTACATAAATTATTCCGCCTTCTTTGTAATTAAGAAAGGCAATAACTTCTTGTTCAAAATCATTTGTTAACTGTTGCTTGTATTCAATTCTATTTGTTTCAGAATTTGGCATAAAATCACACTCCTTTTTTCTTTATTAATGTTAAAAAAACACATTCATTAATCTATTATCATAATAATAATATTTTTGCAAATAAAATCTATACTCTATGATGAATTATTTAAAAAAAATTAGTTGATAATAAAACTATTGAGTCAATTGGAAATGGTAAAAAAGACCCTAATAAAAAGTATAGAATTACTGAATAGTGGCAGAGTAGTGACAGAGTAGTGGCAGAGTAGTGGCAGAGTTTTTATTTATTAAGCGTGTATAGAGCGTGTATGCTCAATATAAAAAACTGCTATTTCTAGCAGTTTTTCAAATTCTTGGTGCAGATACCCGGAATCGAACCGGGACGGATTATTAGTCCGCAGGATTTTAAGTCCTGTGCGTCTACCAGTTCCGCCATATCTGCATATAGACAATAATTATTATAATACTAATTTTATCGATTTGTCAACTACTTTAATTAAATTTTTTTAAAATCTAGTTCTAAAATTAATATAAAAATAGAAATCAATATATAAGTGTTACCATTCATTTTTCTAATTATTTTTCATATTCGAAGTGCTTTTGTGTTTAGTATATGCAAAATTTATTTTTAATAAAGGAGTTTTATAATGTATCAATTAAAAAAATATTACATATATTATAATATGAAAATTTTAAAGATAGGCTCAAGCCGGCCCAATGGTAGAATTTTTACAAAATCTATTAACAAAGTTAGGATTTTATAATGGAAATATTGATGGCATTTTTGGAAAACAAACTTATAACGCTGTTATGTATTTCCAGAGAAACTTTGGATTAATTTCAGATGGGATAGTTGGAAATAACACATGGAATGCTCTTAACCCATACATTGACGGGGCACTTGGATTTATAGTTCCGACTAATATAGACTATAGTTCAAGCATATTAGAAATTAATTTAAATAGTTTAAAGAAAATATATCCATTTATAGAAGTTAATTCCATAGGAAAGAGTGTATTAGGAAAAAACATTCCTTACATAAAAATAGGTAAGGGAGAGAAGGAAGTTTTTTATTCTGCCTCTTATCATGCAAATGAATGGATTACATCAGTTGTACTTATGAAATTTCTTGCAAATTACTGCTATGCTTATAAAAACAATCTAACAATATTTAATTATTCGGCAAGACAAATTTTTGAAACAACAACAGTTTATATAGTTCCAATGGTAAATCCTGACGGAGTAGATTTAGTAACAGGGGAGATTAAAAAAGATTCAGAAATTTATAATTATGCTAGGCAAATAGCGAGTTATTATCCACAAATTCCATATACTTCAGGTTGGAAAGCAAACATTAAAGGTGTGGATTTTAAAATATACCAACCATTTTGCTAAATATCTTATAACTAATTAAATAAGTTACATAAATTTGCGATTTTAGACTAATTTATCAAAATTTCTTCTTGAATATAAAATTCTTCTGACTTCCATAGTATTATCTTTTACAGTATAAAATATTGTATAATTTTTTACATAAATTCTATAATATGTATTTTTTCTTTTTCTAGTAGATATGTACTTTTCATAACCTTCCGGATTTTCACTTCGTTTTTCTATTTCCTTAATTACTTCATTATAAAAATTTTCTGCTGCAATTTTATTTTTTAAGTTGTTTACAAAATATTTTAAAATACTATTAAACTGATTTATGTAGGTAGAAGAATATTTTATTGTGTATTTATTATTTGTCATCTATTATCCTCCTTGCCATTTGCATCATTTCTTCATGAGTATAGTATTTAGTATTAGGATTTTCTGCTTCTTTATCAGCTTCATCTAATGCATTTTCAATATATTCATTGTACTCTATATCGCTCATTAATTTAGAATATTTTTCTAAACTCATTACTACCATTGAGCCATATCCGTTCTTGGTCAAATAAACTGCTTCATCTTCTTTTAGAACTAATTCCTCTATTTCTGGATATTTATTTCTTAAATCGGATACAGGTCTTATATTAATCATTTTATATTCCTCCTTGATAATTTATTATCATAATTTTATCATTATTTTATATCTTTTTCAATATTTTATGCAAATATTCGTCAATTAGATTGTACAATTTTATCTAATTCTTCCGTTAAGTTTTTATTATAAACATATTTTCCATCTATTTTTTCATAAACTTCTCCGAACATTTACATTTTGGGGCAAATTTATTTCAGATATAGAACATACTCCACCATCGCCATTTTCTGATATACATACTGAATTTTCATCAGTAATCCACGCTAAGTCATTACCTTTTCTACTTTTATTATCTAAAAAAATTTTTCTTTTTTCGAATAAATTATATTCTTCTAAATCATTATTTTCATTTTTCATATTTTCATCTCTTTTCAATATTTTTTCTAATGAATTTTTTAATTCAACTATAAATTTTTCTACAAAATTACTATTATTTTTTCTGTCTTCAAATAAATTTAAGTCCAATAATTTTCCTCCTATTCTTCTAATTTGCTTTCTCCAGTCGCATAATCAATGCTGATTCCATCTTGAACATTGTATACATATACATTAAATTGTAATTTTCCATTATCCTCAATAGAATATGCTTCTATATTTACGCCGACTGGCAAGAGCGTTATTTTTACCGAAAGTATGGGGTAACTCTATATAAAACATGATTATCTCGATTTTCTTTTATATAATCATAAACTTCATCTTCAAATTTTTTCATACCATTTACATTAAAACTCTGTGTTCCAGTCATTAAATTTCTTTTATCTACATCTATCCCTCCGAGTTTCCAAGCAATTATATGACATCTATGATATAGGTAGCCACCTGGAACAATATTAGTTTCATATTTTTTTTGCTTAAATCCAGTTGGATTAATAGAACTATAATCATCTTTTTCTTCATCTGCATTTGCTTTGTCCCAACAAGTTTTAATCATTGCCATTCCGTACTTTTTCATTTTCTAAATTTGAATAATAATCTTCTTCGATATTCAAATCTTCTAATGAAAAATTAGGTGTATTATTATTAATCGGAACATAAATTTCCCCACTATATTCAGGAATATTGTTCATTTCATAAGAAATTTTATTATTTTCTATTTCATTTAAAATATTCTCATTCTTACTATTTTCTTTTATTCCTATAAACATTATAAAAATTACAATAGCCCAAATTACTATTCTAATTTTTTCCAATTTATTTTTACTCATTTATTATTTCACCTTTGTATTTAATATCATAGAATGTGAGACTTTTCAAGATTATGGAAATATTTTAATTATAAAATTTTACTTTGAAAAGTTAAAATATATGTATACATTTTTGTCTTTGTCAATTTCAATCCTATTGATTAATCGGTATAGATACATTTTTTCAATTTTATCTAACTTCAAAAAGTTTTCTATTAATTCATCTAATTCTTTTTCTTCTTTTGTTTTATTTTTGTAACTTATTTTTTCTTCTGTTTGAGGTGAGTTTTGTTCCAATTCTTCCTTTTGTTTTATTAAATTTGTTCTCTCAAAAATAAATTTTTGTGAATATCTTATATAATCTTCTTCTAAAAGAACACCTTTTAATTTATCTATATACATCGTATTTAAGTTATTGTTAATTTCAAATATTGTTTTATCTATTTGTTCAATTTTCTTCTTAAAACCTTTTTCTCTATTAATATTTTTGTCTTGATATTTTTCATAAATCGAATAGAAAAATTCTTTATCAGCATAGTTTTGGACAATCTTTTTTACTATATAAAGAATATATTTTTCAAATTTTTCGTAATTAATATTTAGAGGGGAACAACCTCTTGATTTATGACCAGCACAAGTTATATATGAATGTGATGAGCCATTTTTCTTTGAACTTTTTAGTACTATTTGCAATTTTCTCTTGCAATGATAACAATAAAGCAAACCTCTTAATAAGTAGTCATATTTAAGTTTTGTATTTGTTCCTCTCTTTTCTAAAATACTATTTACTTTTTCGAATATATCTTTATCAATAATAGCTTCGTGGGTATTATTTACTCGAATTTGATTTTCCTTTTCTACAGTTCTAATTTTCTTTACCTTATATGATACAACCGTCTTTTTATTTTGTATGGTATTTCCGATGTATACTTCATTTTTAAGCATATTACATAGAGTTACTTCATTCCAGTTATAGTTGATTTTTTTCTGTGAATACTTAATGCCTAAATTGCAATTTTGATTTGTAAAATTCTCATTGTTAAATTGTACTAATCCTATTTTTCTGTAGCCAGTAGGGGATAGATAATGGTTGTTATTTAAATAATTTACTATTTCTACAGTACCATGACCATTTGCATACATATCGAAAATTTTTCTTACAATATCAGCTACATTTTCATCAATTACTAGCTTATTTTTTATGCTAGGATGTCTTTTATAACCGATAAGCTGGAATGCTACATAAATATTCACCTTGCTTTTGTTTTTCTTTATAAACACTTCTAATTTTCTTTGAAATATCTTTTGCATACATATCATTCATAATTGCTTTAAAAGGTGTTATATCGTTATTTGT
>CANPZY010000035.1 GCA_947588945.1 uncultured Clostridia bacterium | reverse complement strand
ATTTTTTATTAATCTTTTTAATTAATTAAAATTATTTCAACAACTTTTGCCTTAGTTTCTTTTAGCAAATTCATTTTTGGATTTAATCCAAATCTTTCTGCTAATATACCTCCATCCTTTCCAATTGCATCAAAAAATATTCTACATCTTACTAATACTAAATATTCTTCATTTCCTTCTAAGTTTATAACTTTATTACAATTTCTAAAAATTTCATCTTTTTCTATATCTCCTACATATATTTTTAGGCAAAAAAAATGTATACCACGCAAGTGGTATACCACTTCCCAGCGTCCAGAGCTACTTTAAATATAAAAGTGGACGGAACCCAACGTGGTTACCGTCGTAGGTCTTTCTGTATCCGTCACGACGAGCTGTGTAGTAGAGTCCCGAGGCGAAACCACCACCTCGAACAACGCAAGGGCAACGGTTGGTGTCAGAGTAACGGTCCGTAGAATATTCTGTAGTCCATTCTCTTGCATTTCCCGCCATATCAAATACATGACATTTCTCATCTTCTGTTCTTCCTGTGCTATATAAAACTCCACCTATATCACCAGCATTAGCATAATTCTCATTTCCCATTGCTTGTATATATACTATCGCTGTATCCCATGCATAACTGTTTATTAAATCACTTTCTACATACTTCGCTTCAGTATCTCCTTCACTATACATATTTTGACTTACTTTTGATGCATCTCCTTGTGTTATAAAATTCCATAACGTTCCCTCTGTATATCTCATCAAACTTGTGCTTACATTTTTAGATGGTTTTGAGTATGGCTTTTGATTTGTCATAATTGTTTCTACTGTTTCATTATCATAACTACCATCCGGAGCTGTTCCACTTCCAAAGCTTGCTTCATATCTTGCTATATAATATCCATGATTTTCTTCTACACTTCTTACAAATTCTGCTAAATTCTTTGCTCCTTCTCCTCCATACGTTCTCCCATCGTCACTGGTATCTTCATAAAAAAAATCTTTAATTTTTGTTTTATCTGATCTTTCTGAATGATTTGCTCCTAACTGCTTTGGTGTTGTTGGTGTCCCTGGATTACTTGTATCAAATGTATACCTTCCTAGTGTTATCTCTACTGTCGTTCCATCTTCTTTTTTAATTAATCCAGTTTTATCTTCATTTGTATTACTTACTGGTATCCATACAAATTGATTTTGCTCATCATCTTCTATTATTATTCCATCTTGTACTGTATCATCTGGTTCTCCTGCAAATTTAAATCCTCCTGGTATTACTACTGGATTTCCTAAACTATCTTCTACATGTTTTGTTTCATGATCAGTCGTTGTTACTGATGTTACCAATTCTTTCGGTAATGCTGGTGGATTTATTTTATCTATCTCTTTTTCTACTTCTCCTAATTTTTCTGCCTCATCTGCTTCTGATTCTTTATATTTTTCTCCTGCTATCTTTGCCCTTTGAAATAATCCATTTTGACTCAATGCTGTTGTTAGTGTTACTCCTGCTAAAATTAATAATATTATTATTGTTACTACTAATGCTATTAATGTGATTCCTTTTTCCTTATAATTTACTTTTCTCATCCTTCGCTTTTCTCCTTCTTTTCTTATTATTTGCTTTTTTTATATTTATTATTTATATTAATTTTATTATTTATAATGTATTAAGTCAATACATTACAAAACTTTATTTCTATATGTTTTATTAAGTAAAAAGATTAATAAAAAATTATAAACTCTTGCAACTCATTTATTTCAATGATTTTACAAGAGTTTATAATTAACTTTCTTTACAATTTTGTAATAATTTTTATATTTCTTTTACTTCTATAATTGACTATATTTTGCTATATTTTATATATATTTATTTTTATTAATCTTTTTAATTAATTAAAAATTATTTGAACAACTATTGCCTTAGCTTCTTTTAACAAATTCATTTTAAGTTTCTCTAAAATTTAAATATATTTTTTATCATATAACTGAACAAAATGAGTAGTTATCTCACATATTTCTTTTAAGAGATATTTCAGACCTACACCATGATCTGTATAATATGCTCCTAATCCTGCTTTTTCTATTTCTTCAATAGATGCATCCTTTGTAAGTTGATGAACTATTGTTCCAACCATTTCTAAGTGAGCTAATTCTTTGGTTCCATGTTGTTGTCAATCAATTTGCTCAAGACAATCTGTCTTGGGTATTTTTTTATTTTTTCTTCATAGATTTTACAGAGGTGATTTATATGTTAGTAGATGAATATACTATTGAAAATACAAGGATAAAATTTTATGATGATTGCATTGTGACTGATACTATTATTCAAAAAGAATATATAAATAATATTATCGTTAATTTAATACGAAATTCTCCATTATTGTAATAAAAATTCTTATATATTTTTACACGTTAAAGTACAAATTACAAGAAAAGGAGGCTATATGCAAAATGATGGCACATACGCAATATATTTAAGAAAATCAAGAGAAGATATTGAAGCAGAAAAATATGGTGAAGGCGAAACTTTAGCAAGACATGAAAAAATTTTAACTACTTTAGCAGAAAAGAAAAAAATACACATTTCAAAAATTTACAAAGAAGTTGTTAGTGGTGAAACAATTAGCGAAAGAAAAGAAATGCAAAAACTCCTTAAAGATGTTGAAGATGAAAAATGGACTGGTGTTTTAGTGGTTGAAGTAGAAAGATTGGCTCGTGGAGATACAGCGGATCAAGGCAGAGTTTCTAAAGCTTTTAAATATTCTCATACAAAAATTATCACACCCTTAAAAACTTATGATCCAGATAATGAATTTGATGAAGAATATTTTGAATTTGGATTATTTATGTCTAGAAGAGAATATAAAACAATTAATAGGCGTTTGCAAAGAGGGCGTGAAATTTCTGTTCAAGAAGGTAAATTTGTTGGAAATATTGCTCCTTTTGGCTACGATAGAAAAAAATTAAAAGATAGCAAAGGATATACATTATCTATCAATCCAAATGAAGCTCTTATTGTTAAAGAAATTTTTAGATTATATGCCTTCGAAAATAATACTATTAATTCTGTTGTAAGAAAATTAAATAATATGAACTTAAAACCTAGAATTTCTGATGAATGGTCTATTTCATCTGTTAAGGATATTCTCTCTAACCCTACATATATCGGGAAATTAACATGGAACAGAAGGAAACAAAAAAAGAAAGCAAAAAATGGGCATATTATAATTTCTAGACCACGCAATAGTGATTATTTGATTTATGATGGATTGCATGAATCTATTATTGATGATAAGACTTGGAAATTAGTACAAGAAAAACGAAAACAAAATATGCCCAAAATAAAGCACAGCAATCAAATTCAAAATCCACTAGTAGGATTAGTATTTTGTGAAAAGTGTGGTAAGCCAATGCAAAGGCGACCTTACAATAAAGATAACAAACCTGCAATTCTTATATGCTCTAATCCTAAGTGTAATAACATAAGTTCTAAACTTTATATTGTAGAAAATAAAATTATTGAATCCCTAAAAATATGGCTAAAAAATTATAAAGTAGATTATAAATCTATAATCAATTCAGGTTTTAATAATAATGATTTAATTAAAATATCTATTGCTACAACTAAAAAAGAATTAGAAAAGGAAAATGAAAAACTGAACAAAATTTATGACTTTTTAGAAATGGGTCTTTACAATAAAGAAGAGTTTACAAATCGTTCAAAAGCTATTAAAGAGATTATAAAATCTTTAAAAGATAAACTACAAGAGTACAATGAATCTCTATTTACAAAACAAAAAATTCGAAACGAACATGAAACAATGATATATACATTAGAAAATGTTTTTGACTTATATTATAAATTAAAAAATAACGAAGATAAAAATATTTTATTAAAAAGTTTTATTGATAAAATCACTTATTTAAAAACTGAAAAAGCTTTAAAAAAAGATTCTGACCCTACAAATTTTGAATTACATATATATCCCAAGATACATAAATTAACTTAAAAATATACATCATAAATATAATATATAACCATAAAGATATTATAATAATTCTTATCATGATATCTTTATGGATTCATTTTGATTTTACACTTATTTAAAGTTTATATTAACTTATTTTTATTCATGTAATTTACTATTTGCATAGCCTTCATTTATAACTCTATTACAATTTTCTTCTATTTGTTTTGCCATCTCTTCTGCTGTTTTTTCACCATATAATAATTCTCTAATGTCTTTATAAAATACAGCTCTTACTCCTCTCCAATTAGGTGCATTTCCTGTAAAATTCCATCCTGTTTGGTTATTGTCAATATATTTTTGTTTGTCTTTTAATACATCTGCATATTTTATTGCAACTTTATTGCTACATGGGATTGCACCAACTGAATATTCTAGCCATTCATCATTTTCATATATAAATTTTATAAAGTCTTTTGCTACTTTTAATCTTTTCGCATTTCCATTATCAAATACTTCAAATCCTGTAAGGAAGTTTGTAGTAAAGCCTGTTCCATCTATTGATGGGAAATTTACATTTCCATAATTAACATTTGATTCTCTTATTGTAGTATCTAATACAGCATTATTTATATAAATAGCTAGCTGTCCGTTCATAAATAAATCATAGCAATCATTTATCTCAAGATTTTCAGCGTTTGCAGGAAAGTATCCTTTTTTATTACAATCCATTAACCATTGTACAGCCTCAATTCCTTCTTTTGTATTTAATTTAACTCTTCCATTTTCATCAAAAAATGTACAACCCCTGCTACGTAAAAATGTTATAACATGTGTATCTCCCATTTCATTTTTTCCATACATAAGCATTGGATAAACATTCTCTGGAAGCTTTTTTTGTAAAGTTTTAAGTATTGTTTCCCAATCTTCTAAAGACCAATTTTGAATCACATCATCATCTGATACATATTTTCCAAGTCCTACTTGTTTAAATAGGTCTTTGTTATAGCATAAAGTATTTTGCATTCCTAAAAACGGCATCATGTATGTTTTTCCATTTAACTTACTTATATCCCAATATGAAGAACTTATATCATTTCTTATTTCTTGTGAAATTATATCATCTAAAGGAACTACCTTTCCTGTATGTACATAGGTTGACATGTTAAAATATTCTTCATATAGAATATCTGTTGCATTCTCTGTATCAAAGCAACCTATTATTTGTTCATCTTCATCTGCTTTTTCAAATTGTACAACATTTATTTTTACATTTTCTTCTTTATATTGACTTTCAAAAGCTGTAGCTGCTTTTTTCATAAAACTATATGTATCTTTTATTGATTTATCTTTATAAGATGTCATCTGTAATACTGGAGTCTTTATTGTTATTGATATTCCTGATTTTCCTTTTGAAGTTTGGCTTACTGAAATTTCTTTTTTATTAAAAAAGAAATATCCACCAACTATTAAAGCAATTATAACTATAGTACCTAAAATGATAACTGTTTTATTCTTCATTTTATTTTTCCCCTTTTACTATTTTAATTTTTGCTATACATGCTTTTTATATTCTTTATCTATGTTTTATACTTTTATTGCTTTTATAATTTGCATTTTTTATGTTCTTTTATATTTATTTATTATTTTAAAATTTTCTTTAGTTCTTCTATTAATTTTGGAACATCTATAGGCTTTGATAAATGTCCATTCATTCCTGCTTCTTTTGCTGCTTTTTTATCTTCTTCAAACGCATTTGCTGTCATTGCTAAAATAGGAATATTAGCTAATTTTTTATTCTTAAACTTACGTATTTTTTTAGTTGCTTCATATCCATTCATAATAGGCATTTGTATATCCATTAACACAACATCAAAATATCCCGGCTCAGAATTTTCTATTATATCACACGCTTCTTTTCCATTTTCAGCATTTTCAACTAAAAATCCAAAATCTTGTAAGTATTCTGTTGCAATTTCTCTATTCATCATGTTATCTTCTACAAGAAGAATCCTTCTTCCTGAAAAGTCTACTTTCTCTTCTTTTGTTTCATCTTTTTCTTCTTTTCCAGAAACTTTTAGTAGTATTCTTCTTAAGTCTGATGGGAATAGTGGCTTACTAATAAATTCTGTTACTCCTGCTTCTTTTGCTTCTTGTTCAACATCTCCCCAATCATAGGCAGAAAGCATTATAATTGGTGGTTCCTTTCCTACTATTTTACGAATTCTTCTTGTTGTTTCTATTCCGTTCATATCAGGCATCAACCAATCTATGATGTAAACTTGGAATTGTTCATTTAATTGTTCTGCTTCTTTTGTACGTACTACTGCTTCTTTTCCATACATAGTCCATTCTGATTTTAGTCCAAGTTGTCTTAACATGTGTGCAATACTTTGACATGAATTCATATCATCATCAACAACTAAAGCATGTACATCTTTTAAGTTGTCTATCTCTTCAATTTCTTTATGAGCTTCCTGTAATTTGAATTCCAATGTTACAATAAATTCTGTTCCTTTTCCTACTTTGCTTTGTACTTCTATGGTTCCGCCCATCATATCTACTATATTTTTAGTAATAGCCATTCCAAGACCTGTTCCTTGAATACCACTGACTGTTGAATTACGTTCTCTTGCAAATGGTTCAAATATTTCTTTTAAGAATTCTTCACTAATTCCAATTCCATTATCTTTTACTCTAAATTCATAAATTCCATATCCTTTTTTAGATACATGCTTTTGTATAATTCTTACAGATATTTTTCCTCCCGGTTCAGTAAACTTTATTGAATTTGATAAAAGATTTATAAGTATTTGATTAAGTCTTAATTTATCACAATAAATATTTTCATCTGTTATGTCTACTGTATCTATTATAAATTCCATTTGCTTTGCATTTACATCTGCTTGTATAATATTTCTAATTGAATGAAGTATATCTGCTAAATTTTCTTCTTTTTCTTCTATAATAACTTTTCCTGATTCTATTCTACTCATATCTAATACATCATTTATTAAAGATAATAAATGATTTGATGATTCAGTTATTTTATCTAAATAATCAACTACTCGTTCTTTATTGTCTATGTGCGATTTTGCAAGTGAAGTATATCCAATAATTGCATTCATTGGTGTACGAATATCATGTGACATATTATTTAAAAAAGTAGTTTTCGCCCTATTAGCTTGCTCTGCTAATGCTAATGCTGACTCCAATTCATCTCTATGTTTTATCTCAAATCTCATCGTACTTCGTTGTGAATGATTACTAAAGATTAAAATTATAACTACTGCTATAGTTACTAAAACTGCTACAATTAATATAGTTAATATTTGTAATAATTCTTTACTTTGAGCTTGGTAAGTAGAAAGTGGTACAGACATAATACAATACCAATCTACATCTTGCATTGGAGTACATACCATTATACGATTTTGACCTTCTAATACATATTCTAAAGAAAAACTTTCCCTTGCTTCAATTTTTTTACGAACACTTTCTACAGTTTCACCATTAAGCATACCTTCTCTGCTTATTACTGTATAAAAATCCTCTCTTTCAAATACATTGCTATTATTATATATAGATACTAAATAAAATCCATCTTTGTCGATAACACTACTATAGCCTTCTCCTCCATAGCTTTCAATTTTAAGCTCATCTTTTAAGCTTCCAATTTCATAATAACCTGCCACATATACAAATCTATTTCCATCTACTGTAAATGGTTCTATTTTTGATCCTATAAGTAGTGTTGCTTTATGTACATCAGTTGGTGCATCTATATTTTCATCTCTTCTATATACAAACTTATCTTTTGATGAATTCTTACATAATTCTAACAATTCATTATCATTTTTTACAGAATATGTACTACTAAAAACTTTTCCTTCTTCTGATATTAAAACAACTTCCGTATTTTCCTCGGTTTGTGATTTAATATTTAATTGTTGTAACATTTCTGAGGTTGTTTTAAATTTATTTTGTTTAATTTCTATAGCAATCTCTTTTACTTCAGACCATCTATGTTCTAAACCCGAAACTATTGATTGTTCATCATGTTTCGAAATTTCTCTCATATTACGAAGTGCTGTTTGCACAATTCTGTTAGTAAGCAATGATGAAAATATTTGATACGAGTAATAAATAGCTATTACAGTAATTGCCATTACGATAATAATTACTAAATTACTTCTTTTAATTTTTTTTGCTTTTTCTTTTAAGGTATTATCTATTTTTGTTTTAACCTTTTCCTTACTATTTGTATTCAAATTTTAATTCTCCTCTCCCATTTGTTCTTTTGTTGTGTTTGCTATAATTTCTTCCTTCGCATGATTAAAACATTCCAATAATTTTGGTGAGAATATTCCACATTCACCATCATTTATCATACGAAATGTTTCTTCTATTGAGAAAGAAGCCTTATATACTCTTTTACTTACAAGTGCATCATAAACATCTACTATAGATACAATTTGTGCCCATACCGGAATATCATCTCCTGACAATCCATCTGGATATCCCCTTCCATCATATCTTTCATGATGATAACGACAAATATCATAGCAATAACGGTAAAATTCATTTTCTTCTTGTTTAAATTTTTCTAGCATCTGACAACCATAAATAGTATGTTTCTTCATCTCTGCATATTCTTCATCCGTCAATTTTCCAGGCTTTAAAAGTATATTATCTGGTATTGCTATTTTTCCGATATCATGAAGAGCAGATGCATTAACTATCAGTTCAATTTGTTCATCTGAAAATTGATTCTCTCCATATAATGCTCTCCAATGTCTTAACATAATTTTAGTAAATTTTTTTACTCTTTGAATATGCTCTCCTGATTCTAAGCTTCTAAACTCTACAACTGAGCTCAATGCATTAATTAGAAAAGTATTGCTATTTTCTATTTGTTTTCTGCTTTCAAGTAATTCCTGAGTTCTAATTTCTAACTCTTTTTCAATAGAGATTCTATGCTTGTATAGTTCTATAATGTTTTTTGCTCTACGAGTTACAACAGCAGGCTCAAATGGCTTATATATAATATCTGCTGCACCCAGTTCATACGCCTTTACATCTGACTCTACTGTTGCCTCTCCTGTTATCATAATAACTGGTATTGTATTTATCATATTATTAAGAGACATGTAATGCATTACTTCAAGTCCATTCTTTTTTGGCATTACCAAGTCTAAAAATATCAAAGCAATTTTATCTTTATGTGCTTCTAGTATTTCAATTGCTTCTTCTCCATCTTTTGCTTCTAATAACTTATATTCTCCTTCTACGAATATATCTTTTAATAATTCTCTGTTAATCATAACATCATCAACAATTAATAGTGTGTCTCTTTCTTCCATAAAAAATTCCTTTCAATTCTACTTTTATACCTATTATAAAATTTATTTTTTATATAATCTTATGGATTTCATCAATGACTTTTTTATATTCATCTTTTACCGTACTAAAAGTTATTTTTGCTTTTTCCATATCCTTAGCTCTTAATTCTTCTGTTATTTGTTCCACAACTGTACTAAGTTGTGTAAAAGCCATATTCTGGCAAACTCCTTTTAATGTATGTGCACCTTTAAATGCTGTTTCACAGTCACCTGCATTCATACCATCTTCTAAGCTTTGATATGACTCATCCATTAAGAAAAAGTTAAGATATTTCTTTATTCTCTCATCATTTTGCATCCTTGAAAGTGCTACTTCATAATTTCCATTTATGTTTTTATAAAATTCTTGTATCATTTTTTTTATCCTTTCTATTTTCTACTAATAAATTATAATAAGTATTAAAAAAAGTCAATAATGTTTAAGTTTATTTATAAAATACAAATTCTAACCTTTTACATCCCTTTTATTTTCTATATTTAGTTAAAATTTTTTATTCTTAAAAATATTTAACTTATATTATTAATCCCTTTATTTTATATATTTAATTTGTGTATTTTTTTATTAAAAAATAGTTGTTTTTTCAAAGCCTTAAGTAAGTATTTAATTAAAAACAACTATATTTTACTAATTATTTAATTAAAATATTATCTGTAGTTTTCTTTTCCAATGGTAATT
>CANPZY010000034.1 GCA_947588945.1 uncultured Clostridia bacterium | reverse complement strand
GAATCGAACCGGGACGGATTATTAGTCCGCAGGATTTTAAGTCCTGTGCGTCTACCAGTTCCGCCATATCTGCATATTTAGAATAATTTATACAAAGTATGAAATAGATTAGAATTTAGATTAGAATTTCTAAATATACAAAATCTATTAAATTGTGAAAGTACATTTACGCATAGGGTTTAGGGTTTTACATATTCAAAGTGTGTAAATATTTTAAGTCCTGTGCGTCTACCAGTTCCGCCATATCTGCATAATATAATAACTGTCGACGATATTTATTATAATACTTATAATATTAATTTGTCAACCTTTTAAGTAATTTTTTTTAAAATAATTTTATAAATTTTTTTAGAAGAAAATAAATATTAAGTGCCATTTTGAAGATTTGATTTTTCATGTTCATCAAGTGCATCAAGAAAAATAGGACTATCAAAAAAATCGACTAAACTAATTTCAAGACCTATGCATACATTATACAAAGTAGAAATATTTATAGTTTTTCCCTTACCACTCATAAAATTTACTAAAGTAGTGTAGGGAACATTGGATTTTTTAGATAGTTTTCTAATACTTAAATTTTTTTGCTTAGCTAAATTAATTATTCTTTGTCTAATTGCAACAGAAAGCAACATTTAGATTTACTCCATTTCTACAGTAGATTTATTAAGAGAAGAATTTACATTTTTAAAAAGATCATCATCAAAAAAATCTTTTAAAGAAATTCCACTACCATCACAAATATGCAAGAGAGTAGTTAATGTGATGCTTGAACATTTACCATTTAAAAAACTGCTAACAGTTGAGTATGGAACACCGGCTCTTAATGAAAGTTTATGAATAGTAATCCCTTTACTAGATGCAAGGTTTATTATCCTTTGTTTTACAGCATTTTGAAGAGTCATAAAATTACCTCATTTCTAAAAATTTTTTAAAGTATAGCAGAGGTAGGTAAAATTCGTTGACGATAAAATATAATATTCAAAAATTTTGTTAATAAAATTTAATTTATTGAAAATTATTAATAAATATAGTTTCCAAAATATAAGAAATTAAACATATTTTGAATTCAAACAATAATGAATAAATAAAGAAAAAATTTTACTTTTATTTAATATATTTTTGTGATATAATCTAAATTGAAAAATGGACTAGCTATAAAAAGTTGAGTTTTTGGGAAAGGAGAATTAATCCGATTAGGGATTAGATTTTTAAATGATACAAATAATTATTTATAGTATGTTAATAATAGCTATATTTGTTTATACATTTGCTAGATTGATTAAGAAAAATGATTCAAATTATATATATTTATTAATTGTAGAATTTTTTGGAATAATAGCTGATTTTATTATCATAATTACAAAAAGTAACTCTAATTGTTTAACAATATTTTTCTTATATTTAATTTCAATAATTATTCCAGTAATTTATTTAGTAATGGAAAGTAAAGAAATTTATATAGATGAAATTCTAAATATAATTAAAGCAGGTAAAAACAAAGAAGAACTAAAAAATAGATTATTGTTAAATCTAGAAAAAAGGCCTAATAGCTATCTATCACATAAATTACTTGCTAAATATTATGAAGAGAATAAAGAATTAGAAAAGGCTGAAGATGAATATATGCAGTTAATTCGAATAAAGCCACAAGAGTATAGTGTTTACATAAAATTAGCACAAGTTTTTAATGAAAATAAAAAGAGCAATGAAGCAATTCAAATTTTACAAGACGTATTAAATCAAAAACCAGATAATTATAAAGTAAGTTGTTTATTAGGTGACATATTATATGAAAATGAATTATTTAAAGAGGCAATTATTGTATATAAAGATGCATTAAAATATTCTCCTGCCGAGTATGAACTATATTATAGGCTAGGAATGACTTATACAATGTTAAATGATTTTAAAAATGCAAAAGAATATTATCAAAAAGCTGCTACAATTAATTCATATAAAGATATTTCAAACTTAAATTTAGGCCAAATATATTTGATTTTTAGAGAATATGATGAAGCAGAAAAATATTTTTATGAATGCTTAAATTCAGAAGACGAAAAAATTGTAGCAAATGCTTATCTTTACTTAGCAAAAATATACCTTATAAAAAATGAAATGGAAAAAGCAATAACTTATGTTAATCTCGCAATTGAGATAGAACCTAATATTATAAAATATATTGAACAAGATGATGCTTTTAACAAGATTTTAGGAAAATTAAAATTGCAAAATCAAAAAGAAATTAGAACTAAAATTACTGAAAAAGAAACAAAAATTATAAATCATTTAGGAAAAACTTATGATGTTGTTGAAAGACTAACTGATGACATGCAAATAAAAGATATAGAAAAAGAAAGATAAAAAATTAATAAAAAAATAGAAAATAAACTCATAGTATGATTAATTTTGGACATACTATGAGTTATATTTTACAAAATTCAACTAAAAAGAATAATAAAGAACTCAATTTGACACTAATATTACAAATATTACATTTGGCTTACAAACAAAAAAACTGTATTGACTTTATAAAAAAAAAATATAAAATGTATATAAATGTTATGAGCAAGAAAAAATAATATAAGAAACACTATAAGAATTATACTGTAATAATTAGGTTCAATTTATTATTAATATGTATATAAAAAAACAGTAAGAGGAAGAAGATATGCAAGAATGCTTAGGAATTAGTATAACTGATAAGCTAATTAAATATGCAAAAGTAAAAAAAGATAGTAATATTTTTTCTGTTTCTTCTTATGGGGTAAAGTTTTATAACAACATTGATGAAACCATACAACAAATAATAAACGAAACAAATAGCAACAATATTCCCATAAGCACAGAAATTAAAAATGAAAATTATTATTTCTTTAATATTTTTAGTTTGACAAATAGAACTTATGCAGAAAAAGCTATAAAAACTGAATTTGAGTCTTTTTGCACAGAAAATCATTTGAATGGTAATTTGTATGATGGAAGATATATATATTCTAGAAATCTAGACAATGAAGATCAAAGTAGAATTATTTATATATATGACTCTACAAATGATTTAGAAGAAAGAAAATCATATTTTTCAAAAAGCAAATTGACAACATTAGTACCTTTACCAACTTCACTTCCAAATTTAATTAATGCAGAAAAAGGTAAAAATTCAATGATTATAAATCTTGAAGAACAAACTACAGTAACAACAGTAATTAATCAAGCAATTCATGATGTATCTATTCTAGAAAATGGAATGAAAGAAGCTTTTGAAAAGATTAACGAAAAAGAAAATTCTTATTCAAAAACTTATGAAGTTTGTAAAAATACAACAATATATACAATGGAAACAGATTATTCACAAACAGAGCAAAGCGAATATTTAAAATATATTGTACCAACATTATTCAAAATAGCAGAGGAAGTACAACGTATAAAAGACAGATACAAGAGAATCGATAATATATATATAACTGGATTAGGTGCAGTAATTAATAATATTGATTTGTACTTTAAAGAATATTTTGGAGAAACAAAAGTTGAAATTTTAAAACCATTTTTCTTAGATAGTGCAATTAATGTAAACATAAAAGATTATATAGAAGTTAACTCAGCAATATCACTTGCAATGCAAGGATTAGGAAATGGTATAAAAAATCTTAATTTCTTAACAAGGGATTGGAAGACAGATCTTAAAACATTATTATCTTCAGATGTTGGAAGCTTAAAGAAACAAAAGGGTACAAAACAACCAAAACAAAAACCTAGTTTTAACTTTGATTTATCTGGTAAATTTGATAAAACAGAGATGTGGCTATTAAGAAGTTCAATTACAGTTATTATGGTTACAATTGTATATTCAGTAGCATCAATTTTTCTGGTAAACCAAATTCAAAGCAAAACAGCAAAAGCAATAAACGTATCTAATTATGCTAAAGAGCAACTTACTTTAGCAAACAAAGATGATACAATTATAGTACAAAAAACAAAAGATTATAACAAATATGTTACTAATCTACAAAATATTGATTCAGCTTTAGAAACAAAGAGAGGTAGAAAAAATCAATTAACTACTTTCTTGAATAAAATTGTTTATATTATTCCAGATAAGGTAACATTACTAAAAATAGATAATACTGAAAGAACATCAGGAGAGAGTACAATACAACATATAACAATACAAGCACAGTCATCAATATATGAACAACTTGCATATTTTAAGGCTAAATTAAAAAATGCAAACGTTCTAGAAAATATTGTTTCAACAGAAGGACAAAATGATGGATCAAGTATAAAAATCTCAATAGAGGGAGATTTGAAAAATTATTAAAATATATTTGAAGTGGAGGTAAATATGAGAAAAATATTATTGTCAATACTATTAGTTCTAGCTTTAGTACTTATGACATTATTTATGAAAAATGGTTTTAGTATTGGCCAATCATTTCGAATATATGGTTTTCAAGGAATCAGCGATGAAAGTCAAAAACTAACTCAAGCAATAAGCGATGCTAATAATCAAAATGACCAATTTACTAATGCATTAACAAATATGCAAACAGATGTTGAAGAACTTATGGACGCCAAAAAAGAATATTTAGATGCAGTGGCACGTAGTACTGATAGTGAGATAAGATATGCGACACAAACAAAGAGTTATATGATTGAATATTTGTGGAGTAGAATTGGTAATCTTGCTACATCACAAGGCGTAAAAATAAAAATGGAAGTGGTTAATTCAACATTACAGGATCAAGAGTATAGAAATCTTAGATTTACAGTAAATGGTAGATATTTAGCAGTAACTCAATTTATAAGTAGTTTAGAGAATGATACTAGTTTAGATTTTACTATTGATGATTTTCATATGTCACCAGGTACAGGAACAATAATTGAAGCAAAATTTGTTGTTAAAGATGTTAGAATAAAGAAGGAAAATGTAACAAATAGCAAACCAAATTATGCAGAAAGTCCTACTAATAATGAAACACAGAATACAGTAGATACGTCAACAAATGCAGATAGTTCTAATACAGAAAATACTACAACAGACAATACAACAAATGAAAATTCGGAAAATACTACAACAGATGATACAACAAATAGTGATACAGAAAATACTACTAAAAAAGTTACAAATGAGCAAGCAATGGCAGATGCACAAATAGATGCAATTGATGAAAATTCATAATAAATTTATTATACAGAAAGGAAGAAATAATGGCAAAGACAATTATAAAAGAAATATTTATAGTTCTTTTGGTAACGATTGCAATTGGATTAGTTCTAGCAGTGATATTCTATCAATTTATGCCATCAAATAGAATTATTCCAAGTGAAGTAATGGCATATTCAGCACCAGAGGAAGTAAAAGAAGAAATATCAGAAGCCGCTAATGAAGAACTTTCTGAATCAATTCAAGTATATGAAATAACAGATAGTGATTTAGATGTATTTAAATCAACAAAAAGTTATAATCCTGGAAAGGTAGATCCTTTTTCAGCATCAAGTCCAAATGACACAAGTTCAGGAGGTAATAATACATCAGGACAAGGAAATAGTGGAAATACTGGATCTACAGGAAATACCGATAGAAATACAACAGATAATTATTATCAAGCATCAAATATAGGTGGTCGGTACTAAATAATTTCGGTTATATTTATTATAATAAATATAAATATATAACACAAATTTTACTAAGGAGGGAATAAAAAATGTTAAAGAAAGAAAATGGTATTACTTTAGTTGCATTAGTTGTAACAATTATAATACTTCTTATCTTAGCAGGAGTTACACTTGGAACTGCATTAAGCCAAAACGGTTTATTCTCAAGAGCAAAAAATGCAGCAAATGCATGGAAAGACTCAGAAAAACAGGAAGAGGGCTGGATGGCTGGAACAATGCAAGAATTTGACAACATACTTAACATGTTAAATATGACAACTTCAGCTAGTGAATAATAGTGTGACTGTTAAGAATACAATTAAAAGAATTTTAGTATTTGAAAAAAATTATTATTATAATAATAATACTAAATATGAGGTTACCTAAATTTTCGTATTTAGGTAGCCTTTCTTTTAAATTTACGGAAGGATAATTAAAATGGAAATAGCATTATATATAATGATTCTTATTATGGGAACGGTATTTGGTAGTTTTTTAACACTTGCAACATATAGAATTCCTTTAGGACAAGATATTATACATACACATTCTTATTGTACAAAATGCAATAATAAATTGGGTTTTTTTGAAATGATACCGGTACTTAGTTATGTTTTCTTAAAAGGAAAATGTAAAAATTGTCATAATAAAATTAGTATACGATATCCTTTAATAGAAATTCTTACTGGAATTGCTTTTGTTGTACTTGCTCTAGGATTAAGAATAAACATATATAATGTTTTTACGATAAAAGGAATAGAGTTTTTTCTGGGAGTTTTATTTATTGTTTTTTTGTTTTTAACTGCGGGAATTGATATAGAACATAGAATTATACATAATGGAGTATTGATATATGGTATTGTAATATCTATACTCAATATTATATATCAGCAATCTATTTTTAATAATTATAATTTGAATAAATTAATTATATATTTAATTGTTATTGCTATTGTTACAGTATTAGGAACATTAAGATTAAAGAAAAAAGCAAAAAATGATTACGAATATAGTTTAATTATTTTATGTTTAATAATAAATTTCTTTACATTAGAAATTGGAACTATATTAACAATAATTTTAACACTTTTAATTATATCAATAAAAAGTTTAATAAATAAAATTTTAAATAAAGGGAAAAAATATAATAATAAATTACCTATTGCATTTTATATTTGTATATCAAATGCAATTGTATGGATTATGATATTTTTATCACAAATAGGTGTTTAAATATGAAAATAAAATTAAAAAGTGAAAAAGGTGTGACAGGAATAGATATAGCTTCTGGACTTATCATATTTGTAATATCAAGTGTGGTAGTTGTTAATTTGTATTATCAAATATACATTACTGCAATTTCAACAAAAGTACACGAAGTAATTGTAGGCTGTGTAACAGAGATATTTGAAAAAATAGATTTAGAGAGCTATGAAAATGTTACTGAAACCAAATTAAAAGAATTTATTGAAGAATCTAAATTAGAAGAATATTTTAATGAAGAAAAAAATGGAAGTAGTGTACAATATTCAATTGTTAAATATAAACCCAATGTATCTAATGCTAAAGATTTAGTAAAACAAATTAGTATTACTGTAGAATATGAAGTTGGTGGAAATCGTGTTAAATTTCCAATGAAAAAGCTAAAAATAAAAGAATTAAATTAAATGATACGAAAGGAATTAAAAATGAAAAGAGAAGAAGGAATAACTTTAGCTTCATTGGTCTTATATGTTATTATATTTTCATTTACTTTAGGACTTTTAGCAGCATTAAGTAATTTTGTTTATGATAATATGGATATCATAAGTAGTGATAGCATTAGTTCAGAAGAATTTAATAAATTCAATATTAATTTTTTAAAGGATGTAAAAGAAAATTCAGATGCAGTTGTAAGTAACTTAAATGGTTCAGTAGTAGTAACATTTGGGTCTGATAATAAAACTGTATATACTTATAAAGCTTCAGATAAGGCAATTTATAAAGATAAAGTTAAGATTGCAACAAATATATTAAAATTTGATGTTAGTAAAAAAAATGACACAGCGCATAATAATAAAAATGTAATAACTGTAACAATTGAAACTGGAAAAAATGCGGAAAAACCAAGTTTTAAGAAAACGATAAATTATGTTTTAAAATATTGGTAAAATATTAAATTATTTTCTAATAGAGAAAGGAGAAACAAATGCCAGTAATGAGACAACCATTGGGTATAGAATTAGTTAGACGAGGAGTAGTTAAACAAGAAGATATTAGTAGAGCTATAGAATATCAGAAAAGTAATCCTAGAGAGAAAATAGGAGATATACTATATAAACTAAAAGTAACAGACCCAAATACATTATTAACTGCAATAGGAGAAATATTAGAAGAAAAAACTATACTTCTTCATCCTTCTGATATAAAGATTAATATTTCAAATTTTATTTCTTTAGATACTGCAAAGGAAGATATGGCAGTTCCTTTTGAAGTTGAAAATGGTGTAATTAAAGTATGTTTTGCTAGTACCATAAATAAAAGCCAAGTTGATGCAGTAAGATTATTAATGCTTAACAAAGGCTTAGTTATGGAAAAATACATTACATTCAAAGAGTTGGTAGAAAATGTATTTGAAAATCTAGACCAAACTGTATCAACAGAAACAATTGATACAGAGGCAAATGGAACAAGTATAGTTGATAATATTATTAAGGCTGGAATGAAACAAAGAGCTTCAGATATTCATATTGAACCTTTAGAAAATTATGTAAGAGTTAGATATAGAATTGATGGTATTTTATTTGATGTTGCACATATAGATAAAGAAAAACAAGCTCAAATAATTGGTAGATTAAAAGCTATATCAAATATGCATCAAGAAAAGCAAGAACCACAAGATGGTAGAATTATAATGTATCCTGATTTTAATATTCGTGTATCATCGCAAAAAAATATATTTGGGGAAAAGTTTGTTTTAAGATTATTAAAGAAGAATACAACAATAAAGGGATTATTCGAGTTGGGATATCCAAGAGACGAAAAGCTAGTAAAAGATGCATTTGATAAAAGAAATAGTATTACAGTTATAGCAGCACCAACTGGAGAAGGTAAAACTACTACATTATATAGTGTAATAGATTTCTTAAATAAAGATGAGATAAACATCACAACAATTGAAGACCCAGTTGAAATAAGAATTCCAGGTTTAAATCAAATAGAAATTGATGCAAAAACTAGTTTTGCAGGTTCACTTAGAACAGTTTTAAGACAAGACCCTAATATTATACTAGTTGGTGAAATAAGAGATCAAGAGACTGCAGAAATAGCGATGCAAGCAGGTCAAACTGGACACTATGTTTTGACAACAATTCACACATTAAATGCTATTGAAGTAGTATCAAGATTAAGAAAAATGAATATATCAAACTATGATATATCAAGTACATTAGCAACAGCAATATCACAAAGATTAGTTAGAAAGTTATGTCCAAAATGTAAAGGACAGAGACCATTTAATGATGAAGAAAAAGCTATAATAAATAAAATAGGTGCAAAATATGGAGTTAATTTTGATGTCGATAACAAAATGGCTTCAGTACCTGTAGGATGTCCAGAATGTAACAACACCGGATTCTTTGATAGAATCGCAGTTTTTGAAACTTTAATTGTAACTGATGAGATAAAAGAATTAATTGTAAAAAATGCATCAACATTAGAAATTAGAGATAAAGCATTGCAAGAAGGATATAGACCTCTATTAGTTGATGGAATTCAAAAGGTTATAGATGGGGTTACGACATTAGATGAATTAAATAGAGTATTATTATTCTATTAATAGCTTTATATAAGAAAAAAGATTTTTATAAGAGAAAGGACAAGAAAAATGGATATAAATGGAATATTAAAAGAGGCTGAAGAAAAAAGAGCTTCAGATGCGCATTTCGTAAGTGGCCTAAAACCAGTACTAAGGATAAATAGAGAATTAATTCCATTAGAAAATTTTGATATAATTACAAATGATGATATGTGGGAAGCTTATGATTTCTTTTTGAAAGGAAATGTAGAAAAGGATAAAACATTTAAAGAAAGGAAAGTATTAGATTGTTCAGAAAAATTTAATGATATACGTTTAAGAATAAATATTTCTTATTCTGATGGAGTTCCAGTAATTACAATAAGATTGATAAGGAATGAATTACCTACATTTGAAGAACTAAAAGTTCCAGATATAGTAAGAAGGATGACAGCACAAACTCAAGGTTTAATATTAGTTACAGGAAAAACAAACTCTGGTAAATCAACAACATTAAATGCATTAATAAATTATATAAATGAAAATGAAAATAAGAAAATATTAACTCTTGAAAGCCCAGTTGAATATAAACATAAATCAAAGAAATCAATGATTATACAAAAAGAAATCGGTGCAGGTGGAGATATGCCGGGGTATAGTATTGGTACTAAAAATTCACTAAGAGAAGACTGTGATATATTAGTAATAGGAGAGATTAGAGATAAAGAAACACTTGATGCAGCAATTGAAACAGCAGAATCTGGACACTTAGTTTTAGGAACATTACACACAAAATCATGTGCAGAAACAATAGATAGAATGGTGAACTTTTATGAAGTAAAAGACCAAACTACAATAAAATATTTAATAGCATCACTATTAAAATTAGTTATATCTCAAAGATTAATAAGAAATAAAAGAGG
>CANPZY010000033.1 GCA_947588945.1 uncultured Clostridia bacterium | reverse complement strand
TTCACTTGGTTTAACCCAAGAAGAAATTATTTTATTAATCAATTCACAAAATTCTACTTTAACTCCCATAACTTAAAACCTATTTTTTTGGGGGTAAGGGGGAACTATGCTCTTTTTTCTATTTTTGTTTCATTTTTTTATATTTTATTTTCAAACTATATTATTCCTTTCAAATCAAAGGCACAAAGTTTGATGAATAATCTTCAAATTTTAGATATTATTCTGCTTTAATACCTTTTATTTATATTTTTTTGTATTTTTATTAATCTTAAAACTTAATAAAAAGATGTATAATCTTTAAACCAAAGAAATTTCAAAGACTTTATAAAATTTATATTGTTACTTTTTTTCAATTTTGTAATAAAATATAAATACTAGATTTATTGTAAGAATTTATATGTTGTGTTAAAATTTAAAATATATATTTTTATTAAGTTTTAAGATTAATAATATTTTATATTTGCATGTCGAAATATGTCGTACAATTTGTCTTGACATTTGTCATATTTTGGTATTATAATCTGCTTAAGATTTTTTTCAAAAATTTTATTTCTTAAAAAATCCCAATATTATAAAAAATAAGACAGAAAGGAAAAATGCCTATGACAAATAGAAAAAATAATTTATTAATACCAAAGATAGATATTGTTTTTCAAAGTTTATTTAGTAAAAACAATCCAGAAATAACGAAAGCATTTGCAGAAGTACTATTAGAAGAAAAAATAGAAAGTATAAAGATAAATGAAGATAAAGAATTAATAAGGAATAGACCGAATGATAAATTAGGAATATTAGATTTAGAACTGGAAATTAATAATAAAGAAAAAGTAGATGTAGAAGTACAATTATTAAATAAAGGAAATTTTATAGAAAGAATATTATATTATGCAACAAGACTGTATTCAGACCAATTTAAAAGAGGAGAGCCATATGAGAATGCAAAAAGAACAGTATTAGTAGCGATAGTAGATTTTGAAATAGAAGAACTAAAAGATATAGATGAAATGGAAACAAAGTGGAAGTTAATAGAGACGAAAAATCGCGAAAATATATTGACAGAATTAATAGAAATAAATATAATAAATTTAAGGAAAGCATTGAAAGAGTATGAAAAAGACAATAAAAATGAGAAAGCACAATGGATGCTATTTCTAGATAATCCGAACTCAAAGGAGGTAGAGAAGATTATGAAAGAAAATAAAGAAATAGAAAAATGTGTAATAACAGTAAAAGAATTAAGTGAAGATGAGAAGATGGAAAGATTACAATTTTTAAGAGAAAAAGCAATAAGAGATGAACACTCAATAGAATTATATGGCTATAAAAAAGGTTTAGAAAAAGGTCTAGAAAGCGGTGAAAAGAAAAAAGCAAAAGAAATAGCTAAAAAATTACTTGGAGAAGGAAAAGATGAAGAATATATATTAGAAATAACAGGATTAAAAAAAGAAGAATATGAAAATTAAGAAAATATAAAAAATTAGACTTATTTGTTTTTCTTCATACAAATAAGTCTAATTTTTTATATTTAGTTTGCTCTGGAGTAATCTTTAGTCTCAGAATTACTCATGTACACACTAGAACGATTTTTCTTTAAAAATTCAACAATATTATAAACATCTATCCAAATTTCACCGTTACCTTCTACTTGAGATTCATCAAAAATAATTTGCATACCAAAGTGAAGATGTGGAACATTTATATTATTTACATTTTCTTTAATGCTATATCCAGTCATACCAAGATAGCCAATAACATCTCCAGCATTTACTGTCATACCTTCTTCTAAGTTCGGAACATAAGGGTGATCTTTACGAAGATGAGCGTAATAATAATATCTTTTTCCATCAAAACTTCTTATACCAATTCTCCAACCACCATATTGATTCCAACCAAGATGAAAAATTGTTCCAGATTCTACTGCAATAATAGGAGTACCTATACTTCCCATTAAATCATTACCTAAGTGAGTCCTTTTGAAACCATAAGACCTTGATGTTCCAAAATCTTTATAATGTGAGAAAGAATAATTTTTGGCAATTGGTAAAAATACTTTCATTCCGTAAGTTTCATCTTCTCTAACACCTAAGAACTCACCTAATATAGCAGAATAAGCCTCATAATAATAATTATAGTATTTCATATTTTTAGTTATTTCTTTGACTCCACCAGCCTCTTTAATTTGATTAGATATAGAAGTTAAATCTTTTTTACTATATTTTTTAAAGTTTCCACCATATTTGCATGCAAGACAAGCTAAAAGTTCAATCCAATTATAATGAAAACTTGATTCAAAAGAATTTACATCAAGTTTATAACTATCATTTAATGCATCATAAGAAACATTAAAATCAATCCATTTTATAAAATCTTTTTTTTCAGTCTTTATTTCATCCCAAATATAAGGAGTATTAAGTATTGCAGAACTTTGGATTGTTAAAAAGGAATGATTAACTAGTAATGTGGTAATAATTAGAATAATTAATATCCAAAGGACAATAATTCGGTTATATTTTTTTATAAATTTAATCAAAAGAAAACACCTCATAAAATTATATAAAAAAATAAAAAAAATATGAAAGAAATTTAAAAAAGACTGGTATAAAAGAAAAATCAATGAATATATTTATATAAAGAAAATTTTTTTAAAATTGGACAAGTTATAAAAATATAGATATAAAGGCGTTAACGAGATACTAGATAGATTTACATAAAGCAATAAGATAATTTGACAATATATATAAAAAATGGTATAATTTATAATGTGTTACTTAAAAGAAGGAGGATTTATGCGAAAACGATTAAGTAAACAAAACAAGCCAGAAAGATCAATTATTTCTGTTAAGAAGATATTAGTAATTGCAATAATATTCTTTATACTTACTGGAATGATGGGTGTAATGGCATCTAACGAAAGATTAATTTCAGTAAAAATAGTACTTTCGAGTGGATACGAAATGAATGTTATGACGACAAATAAGAAAGTATCAGATATACTTGCTGAAAATAATGTTATTGTATTAGATAATGAAACCGTAACTCCTGATGTTGAGTCAGAGTTATCAGACAATAAAACAATTACAATTGAAAAAAATAAAAATGAAGAAGAAACATATTTTACAGCAGAAGAAATCTTACAAAGCTATACATCAATTATAGAAAAAGTAGTTACAGTTACTGAAGAAATTCCTTATGAAACAATTACAAAAGATGTATCAAATGGAAGTTCTTCAACGCAAAATAGAGTTACACAAGTAGGAAGCAATGGTAAAAAAGAAGTTACTTATAGAATTAAGTACCAAAATGGAGAAGAAATAGAAAAAACAGAGATTTCTTCAAAAATAATAAAAGAACCTGTAAATAAAATTGTAGAAGTTAGAACTAAAACAACTACATCAAGAAGTAGTTATGGTTCAGCATCAGAATTAGAGATAATATGGGCAGTTGTTAGACAAGAAGGTGGATCAAGTTACGAAAGTGCCCTAGCAGTTGCATCATCTGCAGTAAACCGTACAAACAGTCCTAGATGGTCAAGAAATGGGTCTACGATTTATGAACAGTTAACAGCACCTGGACAATATTGCTATTCAATAGATAGACATTGGGTTAAATATCTTGGTGGAAATGTACCAGACTATGTAAAACAAGCAGTAAGCGATGCGATGGAAGGAAAAACAAACCATCCATATACATCATTTAGATCTTATGCAGCATCTACGTCATCACAAAGAGCAAGTGGTATTAATATAGGCGGAAACGTATATTTCGGAAACTAATAATTAAATCAGGAGAAAATAATTTTTAAGTAAATTTCTCCTGATTTTTTTAAATAAAAGGAAGGAATTAAAAAAGAAACTATATGAAGTTAGTATCTTGGAATGTAAATGGAATAAGAGCAGTAGTAAATAAGGGATTTTATGATTTCTTTAATGAAGTAAATGCTGATATTTTTTGTGTGCAAGAAACTAAATTACAAGAAGAACAAGTAGACGAGAATTTAAAAAGTTTAAGAGAATACAATTATTGGAATAGTGCAGTAAAAAAAGGATATTCAGGAACTGCTACATTTTCAAAATTAAAACCTATTTCAGTAAAATTTGGAGATGATGACGAAGGAAGAGTGATTACATGCGAATATGAAAATTTTTATCAAGTTAATTGTTATACTCCAAATTCAAAAAGAGAGCTTGAAAGACTTGGTTTTAGGATGGAATGGGAAGATAAAATTAGAAAATATCTAAAAGAATTAGATAAGGTAAAACCTGTAATATATTGTGGTGATTTCAATGTTGCACATAATGAAATTGATTTAAAAAATCCAAATACAAATCATAGAAATGCTGGATTTACTGATGAAGAAAGAGAAAAAATGACAAAGCTTTTAGATAGTGGATTTATTGATACGTTTAGATATATGTATCCAGATAAAAAAGATGAATATACATGGTGGTCATATATGTTCCATGCTAGAGAAAAAAATGTAGGTTGGAGAATAGATTATTTTATAGTTTCAGACAGAATAAAAGATAAAATAATAGAAGCTAAAATACATAAAGATATATTGGGAAGTGATCATTGTCCAATAGAGTTAGATATTGATATTTAAGAAATCTCTTAAATATAATTAATAAAAAATATAAGAGGTAAGTTTGAAAATTTGTGCCTTTCGCAGACTAAGCATAGCGAAGGCAAGAAAGGAATGATAAGTATTTATGAAAAAAGATAAAATAATGGGAACTAAAAGATGGATATATTGGGTATCTATAGGAATAGTTTTAATTTTAGTATATAAATTTTTAGATAATTTTTCAGGAATAGGCAGATGGATAGCTAATCTTTTTTCTGTATTAATTCCTTTTCTAATTGGAATAATTATAGCTTATATATTGTATTTGCCTTGTGTAAAAATTGAAAACCAATTAAAAAAGAATAAAAAAATTAAACATACAAGAGGATTAAGTATTACAATAGTTTATTTACTTGCACTTGCTTTTATAGCATTAATAGTAAAATTCATTATGCCTGTCCTTGTGGATAGTATTAAGGACTTAATTACTAATATTCAGGATTATTATAATTCGATAGATTCAAATGAATTCCATACAAATATAACACCATGGCTTCAAGAAAATATTTTAAAACCAATAGTTGAATATATTAAAAATATTGACTTTACAGAGATGTTTACTGCAGAAAAAATTAAAACTTACATAACTTCTGCATTTGGAGCTATAAAAGTAATACTAAATATTTTTATATCAGTTATTTGTTCAATTTATATCTTAGCTCAAAGGGAATCATTAGTTGGATTTATAAAGAAAATAGCAAAAGCATTAATGAATAAAAAAGGATATGATAAATTTGTAAGATATTTCTCAAAGGGAAACCAAATCTTTTTACAATTTATATCAAGCCAAGTAATAGATGCACTAGTAGTTGCTGTAATAACAAGTATAGCAATGTCAATAATTGGAGTTAAATATTCATTATTGTTAGGAGTATTTATAGGAATTTCAAACTTAATTCCATATTTTGGAGCTATATTTGGAGTATGTATATCAATTTTAATTACACTTTTAACAGGAGGAGTTAAACAAGCTTTAATAATGGCAATAGTTGTAACAGTTCTTCAACAGATAGATGCAAATATCATAAATCCAAGAATAACAAGTTCAAGATTAAAAATAAGTCCATTACTTGTAATATTTTCAGTAACTATTGGTGGAGCATACTTTGGAATTTTGGGAATGTTTATATCTGTACCAGTAATAACTCTTATAAAGATTATAATTGATGAATTTTTAGAAGAAAAAATTAAAGAAAAAAGCATTGAAAAAATAGATGAACAAGAAAATAGTATTGAAAATAAATAGAATGTGCTAATATTAATGCAAATAATGTTAATTTATAAAATGTAAAATTAAATAAAAGATCGATAATATAAAATAAAAAATAAAATATAATAAAGTTGAAGTATCGCGCAGCGACCAAGCGAAGCGCGAATGGAGCGAAAGTTGCTTGCAACTTTTCTAGCGACAGCAAGATACGAAACTTTATTATATTTTATTTTTTTATAATAATATTATTTTTCTGAATGCATACAAAAATAAATTATGCATTTTCAAGTTCTTTTTTTACCGCTTGAATTTCTTTTGCATTTGCAACGCTAGATGCAGTATAATAGCCTTTAGCAGATGCAACTTTAAAAAGTTCATACTGAAAACTTTCAAGATTATCTCTTAATTGTTTTAAAGTTTGCCTAAGTTCCATATTCTCCGATTCGGAAATAGCAATTTGATAAAATAAAAGTTTTGCTTTTGTTTCTTCTAAAATATCATTTACCATTGTTTTTTCATCCATTGCTTTTATCAATCCTTTCTTAATATATATTGCTTTTGAAATAAAAATTATAGTTTAGTTATTAAAAAAAGTCATTAATGTTTCTCTTGTATTAATACTGTCTTGTGAAACCTTTGTAAAAAGTTGCTTTATTTGAGGATCAACAGCTACACTTGCATACGTAGTAAGTTTTGAATTACAGGTGTTAGCAGACATAATAAGATGTCTTAAATTTTGCAATTCAGCTTGATTTATATTTGCCATAATAAAAAATCCTTTCTAAAATCAATATATAAATATTTTTTGCAAAATATATAAATTTTATTCATTAAAAATATTGCTTTTTCTGTGTTTTTGTGATAAAATGATTTACGTTGAAAAATACACACACAAATCGAGTATAAAATTGGTGCCAGTAATGGTAGTTTTATATGATGAAATTTGTGGAGGTTTAAAACAAAAAAGGAGGATTAAAAAATGGCAGTAGTTGCAATGAAACAATTACTAGAAGCAGGTGTTCATTTTGGACATCAAACAAGAAGATGGGATCCAAGAATGGCTGAATATATTTTTCAAGCTAGAAATGGAATTCACATTATCGATTTACAAAAGACATCTAAAAAATTAGATGAAGCTTATGCTTTTATTAGAGAGCAAGCAGAAGAAGGAAAAAATATTTTATTTGTAGGAACAAAAAAACAAGCTCAAAACTGCGTTCAAGAGGCTGCAGAAAAAAGTGGAATGTTCTATATTAACCAAAGATGGTTAGGTGGAACATTAACTAATTTCAATACAATTAGAAAAAGAATTGAAAGATTAGCAACACTTGAAGAAATGGAACAAAATGGAACTTTTGAAGTATTACCTAAAAAAGAAGTTGTTTTATTAAGAAAAGAAATGAATAAACTTAATCAAAATTTAGGTGGAATTAAAAATATGACAGAGATTCCAGATGTAATTTTCTTAGTAGATCCAAAGAAAGAACATATTGCAGTTCAAGAAGCTAGAAAATTAAATATTCCTATAGTAGGATTAGTTGATACAAACTGCGATCCAAATGATGTTGATTATGTAATTCCAGGAAATGATGATGCTATAAGAGCTGTAAAACTTATAACAGATGTTATGGCAAATGCAATTATAGAAGGAAAACAAGGAGAAAGCTTAGAAACTGAAGAAATGCCAGCTGAAGCAGAAAATTCAAACAATGAAGAAAAAGTAGAATCTATGGAAGAAGTTGCTCTAGAGGCTGAAGAACCAGAAAACGAAGCTGAATAAATTAATAATTAAGATTTAATTATTTTAGATAATATACAATAATCTTTTATAGATTATTGTATATTAATCAAAAAAATAGAAAAAATTATACAAGGAGGAAAAAAGATGATAACTGCAACTCAAGTTAAAGAATTAAGAGAAAAAACTGGTGCAGGAATGATGGACTGCAAGAAAGTTTTAACAGAGACTAATGGAGATGAAGAAAAAGCTATCGAATTATTACGTGAAAGAGGAATAATGAAAGCTGCAAAGAAATCTGATAGAATTGCAGCAGAAGGTTTAGTAGAAACTTATGTTTCAGATGACAAAAAAGTAGGAGCATTAGTAGAAGTTAATGCTGAAACAGATTTTGTTGCTAAAAATGCTGATTTTCAATCATTTGTTACAAACGTTGTTAAACAAATAGCTTTGAATAATCCTAAGGATGTAGAAGAACTATTATCACAAAAATCAATAGAAGATCCAAACTCAACTGTACAAGAAGTTTTAACAAATAAAATTGCTACAATTGGTGAAAACATGAATATTAGAAGATTTATTAGATTTGAAAGTACAGATGGAATAATTGTAAGCTATATTCATGGAGAAGGAAAAATTGGAGCATTAGTTGAAATGAAAGGTGCTGATGAACTTGTTGCAAAAGATGTATGTCTTCAAATAGCAGCAGCAAAACCAGAGTATTTAAAAGAAGAAGATGTTCCATCTGATAGATTAGACAAAGAAAAAGAAATACTTAAAGCTCAAGTTATAAATGAAGGAAGACCTGAAGCAGTTGCAGATAAGATAGTAGCAGGAAGATTAGGAAAATTCTATTCAGAAATTTGTTTAATAGATCAAGAATTTGTTAAAGATCCAAGCAAAAAAGTTGGACAAATGGTTTCTGAAAAGAATGGTGAGATTGTAAGATTTGCTAGATTTGAAAAAGGCGAAGGTCTAGAAAAAAGAGAAGAAAACTTTGCAGAAGAAGTAGCAAAACAATTAAAATAATTAAATTATATATAAAGAGTTTAAATTGTTGGATTAAATTTAACAATTTAAACTCTTTTTTTTTAACTAAGTTTTAAGTCATATATCAATATGGTATATTACAGGCAAATGAAAGACAGATTTTATGAATAAAGTATAGGTCAAGTGAAAAAGTAAATGCAATTTCTGTAAAGTATATTAAAAAAATTTTGCTTTTTACTTGAAAAGGAGAGGGAATTAATATATAATTTTAAAAGTAAAATTGGAGGAATATATAAATTAAACTAATGAAAACAAAAGATAGAATAATTAATAAAGAAGTTAATATTTATATAATAAAAGACGGCAATTTAATTCAAAAGAAAAGCAAATTTAAAGAAAACAGTCAAATTTCTACAGATGAATTGTGTCTTTTAAAAATGACCTCCGATGAAGAAATCACAGAAAATATAGAAAATGTTTATAAATGTTTATTAGATAATGGATATACAGTCATAAGGAAAACAAATAGAAATTGTCAGATATTTTTGGGATATACAATAAAGAAAATTGATAAGTCATTAATATTAAAGATAATAGAGAATTCAATAAAAAATAAAAAAGTCGAAATATATAATAGAGTAAAATCGAGCTATGGTAGGGAATATGAAGTTATTTCTATAAATAATACTAATGTAAATATAGTTGTTAAAATACTACTTGATGAAAAATATAATGAATTAGATGAAGAAGAAAAGAAAATATTAAACAATTATAGAAATTTTGATTTGAAAAAATTATTAATTCATGAAAATAATGGAATTATAAATAATTCCAATTCTGGAGTAATGATAATAACAACTAAAGAATTAATTTGCAGTACTTTGAAAAAGAAAAATTGTAAAGAACAGATAAACTCTATTCTAGAAAATTTTTATAATAAAGAAGATATAGATAAATTAAATATTGTAACTATTCAAATTCAAGGTAATAAAAAAATCATAGTAGATATGCCAGAAAGAATAAATGAATTTCAGAATAAAACAATAACAGATTCTATAAAATTGATAAAAACTTTAAAAATAAAAGAAGTAATATTTATAGTAAATGGAAAAGAAATAGAATTAAATGAATTTGAAAAATATTTAAAACAAAAAGAAATTAATAATAATATAAAAAATATAAAATATATAAAATATAAGAAAAAAGAAAAAATCAGGAAGATTGGAAATATTGAGATTAAGTCAATATTAAAAATTAAAGATAAGAAAAATAGTATAGGACAAAGAATTAGGCATGAATTAGAAGAATATGCTTTAAAAGGACTTATACTAAAAGGAAATGCTGAAAATAAAATAATAGGAAATAAAATAAAAAATGCAGAAGTTGCAGAAATAATTTCAAAAATTGAAGATGAATATGTAAAAAAAATTCCTTTAGATATAATGCAAAAATTAAAATTTAGTAAAAATGGATTTTCATATAATACAAGAAAAAAATTAATCAATCAAGATGTAAAAGATGATACTATAAAAATTTTATCCTATATTAATTTGAATTATTGGTGTGATAAAGTAGAAAAAGATGAGTTAGAAGAAATATATAGACGAAATGAGGAAAGGGATTTTAATAATACTTTAAATATAAATAATAATAAGGAAATTGCAGTTATAAAGCCACAAAATTGGCTAATTAAGCTAATGTCAAGTATTAAAAGATTACTCGGAGACAAACAAGAAGTTTATAGTAAATAATAAAAAGGTCTACAAACAACCGAAAAACTATTAAAATAGGGGTTGACACAAAAGTAAAATTATGATAAAATAATCTAGCGTATGTGAGTTTACACATACGCTAGAAAAG
>CANPZY010000032.1 GCA_947588945.1 uncultured Clostridia bacterium | reverse complement strand
AAGAAGAAATTATTTTATTAATCAATTCACAAAATTCTACTTTAACTCCCATAACTTAAATCCTAATTTTTTTGGGGGGTAAGGGGGAACTATGCCCTTTTTATTCTATTTTGGTTTCATTTTTCTTCTTTTTATTTTCAAATTAACACTCCTTTCAAATTTAAAAGATTTTACAAACACATTATATAGAATAATTATAAAATTATCAAGATTTTTTTGTAAAAAGTATTGCATTTTAAAAATTTAGGTAGTATAATAATAAAAGTCAAAGAAAGTCAAAGTCAAGAAAGGAGAGAGTGATTATTTCAATATTAAATACCTAAAACCATTTAATATCGAATATATCAAAGAAAAATATATGAGAATATCAGACATTATAGAAGAATTTATAAAAGATATGTTAGATGAAGATAATCAAGCAGTGATACAAAGAAATGATTTAGCAGAACATTTTAATTGTGTGCCATCTCAAATAAATTATGTAATATCAACAAGATTTACGCCAATACATGGTTATTATGTAGAAAGCCAAAGAGGAGGTGGAGGTTACATCAAAATAAAAAAAGTAAATCTTACTCATAGTGACTATTTAATGCATATTATAACAAGTATAGGAGATAGAGTGAGTGCAAAAGAAGTTGATATTTTTGTAAATAATTTTCTTGACTATGACATAATAGATGAAAAAATAGCAAAATTAATTAAAGGAGCAACTAATGATAAAGTACTTAGTTCAGTAAAAGATAATAAAGATGAACTAAGAGCAAAAATATTTAAAAATATGCTAATTAATTTAGTATAAAAAATAGTTATTTTGGACAATAACAGACAATAAATATAAATTAAAATATTATGCAGGCTTAAAATTATAAATTTTTTTTAGGAGGAACAAAAAATGTTGTGTCAAAATTGTGGAAAAAATGAAGCCAATATTAGATATACTCAAATTATAAATGGAGTAAAAAAGGAAATTGCACTATGCAGTAGTTGTGCAAAAAAATTAGGAATGGAAAATTTAGAAATGCCTATAAGTTTCAATAGCTTTTTAGGAGATTTCTTTAATGATTATGCGGAAACAGAGTTTTTGCCAATGTTACAAACAAATGAACTAAAGTGCAAAACTTGTGGAATGACATATAATGATTTTATAGATACAGGAATGTTTGGATGTAGTGATTGTTATGATGTATTTTCAAATCCAATAGATTCATTACTTAAAAATTTACATGGTACCGCAAAACATATAGGTAGAGGACCAAATGGAAAAGCAGAAAAAATAAAAGTAGAAGAAAGTAAAAAAGAAGATTCAAATAAACAAGACCAAAATCAAAACAAAAAAGAAAGACTAGAAAAAGAATTAGAGAAAGCAATAAAAGAAGAAAGATATGAAGATGCTGCTAAAATAAGAGATGAAATAAAGGAGATGAATAAGTAATGAATTGGTATTTACAAAATGGAAAAGATTCTGATGTAATAATAAGCTCAAGAGTTAGATTATCAAGAAATATAGAAGGACTTCCTTATGTGCAAAAATGTAATGAAGAGCAACTAAAAACTGTACATAATAAATTAAAAGATATAACACCAAGTATAGGTTATGGCTTAAAATTTATAAGTCTAAATGATTTGGATAATACAAATAAACAAGCATTAGTAGAAAAGCACATCATAAGCCCAGAATTTTCAAAAACTAGAAATAAATATGCAGCAATAATAATTAATGATGAAGAAAATATTTGTATAGAAGTTAACGAAGAAGACCACATTAAGTTACAAGTATTTAGTTCAGGAATGGAACTTGAAAACTTAATGAACTTGGCAATAGAGATAGACCAAAAACTAGAAGAATTAGTTCCATATAGTTTTAATAAAAAGTATGGTTACTTAACAGCTTGTCCTACTAATGTTGGAACTGGATTAAAAGTATCTGTTTTAGCACATCTTACAGCTTTATCTTTAACAGAAAATATTAGAAAAGTATTAAACGCTGTAAATAACTTAGGAATGAGCATTAGAGGAATGTATGGAGAAGGCTCAAAACCAGAAGGTGACTTATATCAAATATCAAATAATCAAACTTTAGGTGTAACAGAAAAAGAAATAACAAAAAATGTAAAACTAATTTCGCAAAAAGTAATAGAACAAGAAAGAACAGCAAGAAAATATTTAGCTAAAAAAGGTATTGATTTAGAAGATAAAATTTATAGAGACTTTGGAGTGCTTTCAAATGCTAGAAAATTGTCAGAAGAAGAAGCACGAGAATTACTTTCAAGTGTAAAATTAGGAACAGACTTAGGAATAATAAAAGAACTAGATGATACTAAAATAAGTAAATTAATTTTGCAAACAAAACCTGCTAATTTGCAATTAAGAGTAGGTAAAGAACTTTCTATATATGAGCAATA
Organism: uncultured Clostridia bacterium; assembly: GCA_947588945.1. Classification (GTDB taxonomy): domain Bacteria; phylum Bacillota; class Clostridia; order TANB77; family CAG-508; genus CAG-793. Next base: position 8,195 of record CANPZY010000032.1, on the reverse strand, counting down.
TATTGAAAGAGCAAAAATTGTACAAGATATTATAAATGAAAAGTAATTGTTATTAAAACATAAATATAATTATTTTTTCATGCCTTGTTGTCGCAGAAAATGTCGAGACATTTTCGCTCCATTCGCGCACTACGTGCTTGATAGCGGCAGAGGCTATTCAAAAATAATTATATTTTATGTATTAATAATTGAGATTATATTAAAGAAAGGAATGATAATTATGTATTATAAATTTACCGCAAGAGCAGAGAAAGCCCTTGAATTAGCACAAGATTTGTCTATAGAATTAGGTCATGATTATATTGGGTCAGAACATATTTTGTATGGACTTGCAGAAGAAGGTACAGGAATTGCAAGTAAAGTTTTAGAAAATCAAAATATAACTTCTGATAAAATAAAAGAAGAAATTGAAGGAATTTTAGGAGTTGGAGAACAAGCAGTTGATCCAGAAGAAATCGGATTTACTCCAAGAAGTAAAAAAGTAATTGAGAATGCATTTATAGAAGCAAGAAGAATTGGAAGTGAATATATCGGAACAGAACACATTTTAGTTGGAATTTTAAGAGAAGGAGATAGTGTTGCAGCTAGAATTTTATTAGAATTAAATGCTAATCCTCAAGAACTTTACAATGATATTATTAAAATAATGAATGAAGAGGAAGAGCATAAGAATCAAACAACTAAAGTTGAAACTCGTAGTAGTTTTAATTCTACTCCAACATTAAATCAATATGGAACTGATTTAACAAAACAAGCAGAAGAAGGAAAACTTGATCCAGTTATAGGAAGATTAGATGAAATTCAAAGAGTTATACAAATTTTATCTAGAAGAACAAAAAATAATCCTTGTTTACTTGGTGAACCAGGAGTTGGAAAAACTGCAGTTGTTGAAGGTTTAGCTGAAAGAATAGTTGCAAATGATGTACCAGAATTATTAAAAGGTAAAAGAGTTGTAAGCATTGATATATCAAGCATGGTAGCTGGCGCAAAATATAGAGGAGATTTTGAAGAAAGAATAAAGAAAGCGTTAAAAGAAGTACAAAAAGCAAAAGATGTAATTTTATTTATAGATGAAATTCATACAATAGTTGGGGCAGGTTCTGCAGAAGGGGCTGTTGATGCTGCAAATATTTTAAAACCACTTTTAGCAAGGGGAGAAATTCAACTAATTGGTGCAACAACTTTAAAAGAATACATGAAATATATTGAAAAAGATGCAGCATTAGAAAGAAGATTTAGCAAAGTTACAGTTGATGAACCTTCAGAAGAAGATACAATCAAAATTTTAAATGGTTTAAGAGATAAATATGAAGCACATCATAATGTAAAGATTACAGATGAAGCAATCAAAGCATCAGTAGAACTTTCATCAAGATATATTAATGATAGATTTTTACCAGACAAAGCAGTTGATTTAATGGATGAAGCCGCATCTAAAGTAAAAATGAGAAATTATACAGAGCCAGATGAACTTAAAAAATATAAAGATGAAGTTGAAAAGCTAGATAAATCAAAAGAAGATGCAATTAGAGTACAAGATTTTGAAAAAGCGGCAAAAATTCGTGATGAAGAGAAAAAATTGAAAAAAGAATATGAAAAAGCTAAAAAAGAATGGGAAGACAAAAACTCAAAAGAAGTTTTATATTTAAAATATGATGATATAGCAGAAGTAGTTGCATTATGGACAGGAATTCCAGTAACAAAAGTTTCAGAGAATGAAAATGAAAAATTAAAGAACTTAGAAGAAAATCTACATAAGAGAGTAATAGGACAAGATGAAGCTGTTTCAGCAGTTGCAAAAGCAATAAAAAGAAGTAGGATGGGATTAAAAGACCCCAATAAACCAATTGGTTCGTTCTTATTCTTAGGACCAACAGGTGTAGGAAAAACAGAACTTTCAAAAGCATTAGCAGAGAGTTTATTTGGAACTGAAGATGCAATGATTAGAATTGATATGTCTGAATATATGGAATCACATTCTACAGCAAAACTTATTGGTGCTCCTCCAGGATATGTTGGATATGATGAAGCCGGACAATTAACAGAAAAAGTTAGAAGAAAACCATATTCTGTAATCTTATTTGACGAAATTGAAAAAGCTCATCCTGATGTTATGAATATGCTTTTGCAATTATTAGATGATGGAAGATTAACAGACAATCAAGGAAGAACTGTAAGCTTCAAGAATACAGTAGTAATAATGACTTCAAATGTTGGAGCAAGATTAATCACCGAAAAGAAAACTCTAGGATTTACAAGCAATAATGATGAAGCAGATAGAAATAGAGAATATGAGAATACTAAAAAAGATGTAATGGCAGAATTGAAGAAAGAATTTAAACCAGAATTTTTAAATCGTATTGACGAAACAATAGTATTCCATAAATTAAGTGATGAGCAAATAAGAAAAATAGTAGATTTATTAATTGAAAATGTTAAGAAGCTTCTAAAAAATCAAGATATAGAATTAGAAGTAGATGAAAAAGCAAAAGATTTAATTGCTAAAAAAGGAACAGATGATTCTTATGGTGCAAGACCATTAAAAAGAGCAATTCAAACTATGGTTGAAGATAAGATCGCTGAAGCAATGCTTGATCAAAAGATAAAAGGCAAAGCAAAAATTACAGCAAGTGAAGAAGAGATAGTTGTAAAATAAAAAAATAAAATAATGAGTTAAAAAGTTATATTTTTAATTCATTATTTTTTGAATTTTTAGAAAAAATATTATATATATATGAAATTATTAAAAAATATGATATACTACTAATATAGTAAAAAAATAAAGAGAGGTTAATATGATAGATAAAGTATATACTATTGAAGAAATTAAGAAAAAGCTAAAAGAATTTTTAAAAGACAAGCCAGTATCTCAGGTAATATTATTTGGTTCATATGCAAAGAAAGAAGCTACAAAAAAAAGTGACATCGATTTAATAATAGATACAAATTCACAATTAAAAGGTTTTGCATTATTAAGATTAATTTGCCAAATAGAAGAAATGCTACAAAAAGAAGTTGATGGATTTGAAAAATATGAGATAATAGAAAATTCATTAATTGATAAAGAAATAAAAGAAACAGGAGTAATTGTATATGAAAAGTAAAGAATATATGTCAATAAAAAAGATGATTGAATATATAAATAAAGCATTAAAATATACGGATGGATGTGACTTTTAGTCATTTTCAAATAATGATGAAAAAATATTAGATTAACATAATATTTGACTAACAAGTAAATTTGGGGTATAATATATTATAGTGTTTTTTGAAACATTAAATTAGAGGCTATTCTTGATATGTTAAGGATAGTATCTAAAAATGCACATTGAAAAAATAAATACAAAAAGGAGAGCAACAAAATGAAAAAGAGATTACTTCTAAGTTTTATTATCTTGGCTTGTATTTTAACAGCCTGCACTTCACAAAGCGAATCCGAGACTGAAAATGAAAAAGATATTGTCTCCATTGCACAAGAAGCTTCTGCATATTTTGAAAATGTGTCAGAAGGTGACGAACATGATGTTGTTAAACATATCGGTCTGAATAAAATAACATGTAGTAAAGGAGTGATATTTGTAGATGGAGAAAGTAGCGGAGTAAAAACTCCTTTTAAAGAAATTTACGATGAAGTAAAAGAACTGTATATGTCTGGCAAATGGGATGGTAAGAAAACTATATATAAAAAACATACTATTGAGTTAGAAGCATCTGATGAAGTATTATGTGGGTATATATTGATTGATGGAAATTACTATAACAAGGATAATTTGGATTTACCAAGTGATATGGATTTTTTTTCAAATAATGAAAATAATATAAATTCAAAAAATTATCAATATATTCCAGGCGAAGGGACATATATAATACAGAATTGTAAGTTAGTGAAATATTTAAGAGGAGAAAGGATTGATTTACAAGGAAATGAATTAATTCCAGAAAAAATAAAAGATTTAGGCTATAATTATGATCCAACAGATTTAGCATTCCTTTTACTATTATATGATGATGTGCATGATGGACTATTTTTACAATATCATTCATCTTTAGAAAGAACTGATCCGGGAGAGTTATACGTTTTTAAAGATTATAACATGTCGGATATACAATTTGTAGATGAACATGTTAAGCAGTGTTGGGTAGATGAAGAAGAAGGAATATTATATTCAACCCAAATATATAATAGTGTGGAGGAAGAAGGAAGAACATACGACGGCTATTTGACAACAATTGTAAGGTATTATGAAGAAGCAAATGAAGTATAATATTTTTTTCAAAGTGCATTAGAAAAAGAAGAGGCATCGCTAATAAGCGGTGCCTTTTCTGTCATTTATGAGTAAAGAAAAAATACTTGCTATTAAAATAATCTAATGCTATAATAAATTTATATAATTTTGAATGTGAGGAGTAACAAAAGATAAATGACTATTTTAGCAATAATATTTTTATTATTAATTTTCATAGTTATTTTAATTGTAATGGCAGTTATGCAAATACAAATGGCTGGCATAAAAGTAACAGATTTTATATCATTTATTAAAGCAAATGCTAGCCTTGATAATCTTGCAGAATTTGCAAAAAAGTATGATAAAATGTCTCCTCAAGAACAAGTTATATATTTAGCAGAGGCTGAAAAAATGTTTGATGCTTTTGATAAAATTCCAGATTCAGTTTGGGAAGAAGAACGTGATAAGTATCAAGAAGTACTTGATAAATATAAAGACATAAAAGTAATGAGATGGAATGAGACTCAAACATATGAATTATCAAAAAATGTGAAGAAAATTAAGCCTAAGGAAATAAAAATTGATCCGGCACCATAAAATTATTAATCTAAAAACTTAATAAAAATTATATATATAAGAATATTATCATAACAACAAAATTTAAGCAAGTATAAAATAAAAAATAATTAAACTTTTTTTGAACACAATGTTAGTTAAATTTTTATTAAAAAATTTAGCTACTTTTGTATTATAAATCTATAATACAAGCTTTCAAAAAAGTTTAATTATTTTTTTATTAAGTTTTTAGATTAATAAAAAAATTAATAAATGGAGAGGTGCAAAGGATGAAGAAAGTAAATTATAAGGAAAAAGGAATCACATTAATAGCATTAGTAATTACAATAATAATTCTATTAATATTAGCAGGGGTAACATTAAATACAGCTATAAGTGAAAATGGATTGTTTAAAAGAGCAAAAGAAGGAACAGAAAAGTATAAGGTAGCGCAGACAAAAGAAGAAGAAGGATTAAAAGAGTTAGACAAATATATAGAAAGAGTAGGGAGTGAAGAAGCAAATGGAAAATTTGAAAACAATGGAATAGACAAAACCCATGATGGAGCGAAATATGATCCAGTAGTAACAGATGATGGAATGTGGATAATATATAAAGATATAGATACAAAAACAACGAAAGTAAATGTATATGTAGAATCAAAATATTATTGTCCATCATTTGAGCAATTTGTTTTAGAAAAATGTTGTTTGGCAGGGTTTCTAAACAATTATGCTCTACCAGTTTATAGTTTTTCTGACTTGTCAGATTTTTATGCACGATTCTTGATACTAAACGAATATGAAGATTTAAGTGTTGATGATAATTATATAAATAAAAGAAAAGAAGAAATGAATGTAGGAGAATTTTTTGAAGAATTATTAGGAAAAATGGGAGTTGATGCATATGACGCATATAAAGAGATTGGAAAGATAATGATATCAGAATTGAAGACTGGCGATTTTGAGTTGGATTATGAATATATTAGTGAGCATGCGGAAGCATCGTTATTTTTAATGGGTATTGAGTTTGCGATGAGAGGTAATGTACCAAATATTACTTATGAAAAATTAGAAGCAACTTATAATAAGTTATATGGAGATAGAAAAGATTTAGAAATACCAGAAACAGAAAAAGATAACATATATAAAATAAAATTACCAGATGGAGAAGAAAAAGAAATAAAAGGAACAGATTTATATAAAGCAAAATTTAGATATGTAACAACTAAAAATGAGAAAGTAGATATAGAAATAACCAAGAACGAGGATACACCACAAAAAATTACTTATGACAAAGTTAATAATATTAGTAATTGTATAGTAAAGGAAGAAGAATACACATATACTTATAACTGTTTACCTTTTTTAGATGAGGGAAGTGGAGTTGGGATTTTTGATATAGAATCGATGATGAATGGAAATATAGATTACGAGAAAGTAGAAGACGGATTATTAAAATATAGATTTAACTTATGTGGATGGAATGTGAGTCGTAATGATATGGTTGAAGTTCTGTTTGATGGAGACGAAGAGAAATTAGAGGATTGGAAGTCTGTGAATACTGAATGCAAATACGTTGTTAATGATGAGCCTGTAACATGCATGGTTGGAACTTATTATGGGTCGACGTTAAATTTTGATAGTATGAATATACCTGAGACAGTGGTTTACATGTTTGATACTTTTAGATCTTTTAATAATTATGGATCAAAAATAAAAGAGATTAAATTACCGAAGTCGTTAAAATATGGATCATATGTGTGTTATCCAAGTGAGAATATGAAATTTAAAATCTATGAGGGTTCGCTTACGAATAGCCCAGATTTTTTCGATGGTTATGGGCTAGGAGGTATCGGGGATTATGAGGATTATGTAGAGATATATAAATAGAAGAAAATTAAAATATAAAGGTAACAAAAAATGAAATTAATAACGGAAATAATAAATTTTATAAATAAATTTTTTGGCTTTTTCAAAGTTGCGAATGGAGAAATGCATCCATATAATGATGATTTAGGATATGGAACGTTTGAAGATGCGAGGCATATATGGTGGATAGCAATAGTAATAGTATTATCAATAGTTATGTACCAATATTGCAAAAAGAATAAAGAAAAAGGAAAAAAGCTAGTAAAATCAATAGTAATATTTGTGTTAGTGATAAGAATAGAATTACAAATAATAAAGTCAATAGTAGGTTGTTCATTACCATATGGAAGAGATTTAATACCGGGACAGATGTGTACAATATTAATTTATCTTTTACCATTAATGATAATATTTGACTGGAAAAAAATAAGAACGCCAGTATGTATATTATCAATGATGGGAGCGATAATGACGCTATTGATAAATGAATATTTTGATAGTAGATTTATGAGTTTTTATACAATAGAAGGAATATGGGCACATACAATGTTATTTGTAATACCAATATCGTTGATAGGATTAGGAGAATTAAAATTAGAAGTAAAAAAGATATGGCAAATAATAGTAACAATGCTAATAATGATATTATGGGCAATATTCTTGAATAAGGTTATGTTAAAAAATTATGAACCAAATTATTTTTACTTAGAGAAGAATATGTTACCGGGTAATCTAGGTGGGAAATATTTCTTTGGAATATATACGATAATATTTTTTGTATTATTAGGAATAATATATATATTGCCAGTAATAATAAGAAAATTATCAAAAGTATTAATAAGAGGGAATGAAAAAATAAAGAAGAAAATAACAGTAATAGCAATAGTAAGTATATTAATAATAGCAGAGATATTAACAATAGGAGCAGAGACAAATAGAAAGACAAAAGTAAATGAAGAAGAGAAACAGATAAATTTAGCAATATTATTAAGTATGGTAGAGAATAAATCACTAGATTTTAGAGAAGAGCAAATACAAGAAAGATTAGATAGTATAGTAGGAGAGAATAAAGTAGAAGTAAAAAAAGGAATAATAGGATTAAAAGTAAAATTTAAAGAGACAGGAAATAAATATAAAACAATAAATGCAAAGTCGAATATAAAAGCGGTAGTAATAAAAGGAAAGGTAAGAGAGATATTAAGATATATATTAGAAGCAATATTAATAGTAAATTTAATAATAGTGATATTTTTAATTTATAAAGGTAGAAAAGAATTATATAAAGTACAAAAAGAGAGAATATCGTAAAGTTTGTGTAAATTTTAAACTTCTTATGATATAAAACATAATTTATTGATAGTGTAAAATAAAGTGTGTAAGTTAAAGGTACCAAAACTTATGCACTTTACTTTTTTATGCAAAGAAATATATAATAAAAAAATGGAGGAAAATTAAATATGGGAAAGAAAATACAAAGAGATCCAAAAAGTGTCGCACTAGCACAAGCAATATTAGAACAATATAGACCAGAAACAAAAGAAGA
>CANPZY010000031.1 GCA_947588945.1 uncultured Clostridia bacterium | reverse complement strand
TCCATAAAAATGGAATTTCGGTTTAAACTTAAATTCCATTATTATAATTAAAATGGAATTTACTTTTAAACTTAAAGTGTATAATAGAAATATGGCAAAAACTTGCAAAAACACTTAAAAAGTGCTATAATTGTATTATGTAGGTTAAATCCTATATACAAAAACAAAAAAGGAGAGAACGTAATGGATAACTTGTACAATCAACGGAATGAAACGAAATGGATGAGTGTAACGTTAATTGGTTTTATTTTTATTTTTTTCTTCGTAATAATTGCATTTGCGAATGAGCCAATTGAAGAAACAGTTGAAACACAAGTAATTGAAACATCTGAAATTCAAATAGTAGAGGAAACCGTTGAACAGCAGATTATGGTTGCAGAAACAAGCTCAAATCAGGAACTCATAGAAACAGCAGAAGTGTTAGAAGAAACAAGTAGTTTGGCTGTTAATGAAGTAGATGAGAGTACAGATATATTGGAATCTACAACTGAGACAGAATCTACAGAAGAATCAGCACCGATAGTATGGCCGGATTTATCGAATGAAGATTACAATGTGTTGCTGAAGATAGTTGAGGCGGAAGCCACAGGTCAACCCGTTGAGGGGAAAATGTACGTGGCTGCTGTAGTACTGAATAGGGTGATGAGTTCGGATTTTCCAGACAGTGTCACTAAAGTAGTTTATCAAAAAGGGCAATTTTCCCCTGTAAGTGATGGCAGAATTAATTGTACTCCTAGCGAGACAACAATTGAAGCTGTGCGACGGGTTATTGAGGGGGAAACGGACGCAAGTGGTGCGACGTTTTTTATGAATCCGGATTTAGCTTCTAGAAAAAATAAAAATTGGTTTAGAAATCATTTAACCTATCTCTTTACGTTTCAGAAGCATGAATTTTACAAATAGCTTTTTAAGATCTTTCCTTAATTGGATGTACCCCTCACAACAGGATTTGTTGTGAGGGTCTTTTTTTTGAATAAGATTTTTTCAAACAAATAGTAATTATAGTATATAATAGTTGCTTTTTAGAAATGTGTATGTTAATATGAAAAAGTAAATAATAAAAGGAATGATAGTAAAATACTTTTTTTAGTATATGTTCCTAAAAGTAAAAGGGGTATTAATGAGATGAAAAAGAAAAAAGGAAATAAGCTAATTATAATTGTAATTGTTTTATTATTGATGACGATAGCAATAGTATCTACAATAAAAAATAAGCAAAAAGTAGAAGCAGGAACAAAAGTGCAAAATGAAATGAGTCCAAATATAGTTGAAGAAAATACGGCTATTGAAAATGAAATAGTAGAAGATAAAATAACAGACATAGATTTTTTAGCTAATGTAAAAGAGCCTAAATATTATAAAAATGAAAAGAATATAAAAATACCAGTAATAATTTATCATGCATTTGGAGAAGTTCCAAAAAGTGATGTAAATTATTCATTATTTAGTACAGAAGAAAGATTTGAAGATAATGTAAAAACATTACTAGATGCAGGATATACATTTATTAATTTAGAAGAAGTTTATGAATATAATAATGGAAAATTGGCACTTCCAGAAAAAGTATGTGTAATTACAATGGACGATGGATGGGCAGGTTGTTATACAGAAGCGTATAAAGTTTTAAAAAAATATAATGTTCCAGCTACCATATTCATAGTTAATTATTTTATTAATGCAGAAGGATATATAACATGGGAACAAGCAAAAGAAATGTTTGATAGTGGCCTTGTAAAAATACATATACATGGATTATGGCATAATGATTGTACTACCTTGAGTGAATCTACATTAAAAGAGCAATATGATACTGCGCATAAAGAAATTGAGAATAGATTAGGAGCAAGCATACAAAGAATAATGGCATATCCAGCAGGAAGCCACAATGATAATACGATAAAGTGGTTAAAAGAAATTGGATTTGATGTGCAAGTACTTACTAAATATGGAACAGTAAATAAAAGTAGAACACTTAATATGACTGATATAGGAAGAATAAGAGGAGAAATGGCAACAGGTCGTCAATTATTAAATGTAATAAATGCAGCAGGAGTCTAAAATAATATAAGAAGGAGAGTTTTATTGAAGTGCACCCTAGATTAATAGACCATAATAAAAAAGAGTTATGGTATACTTTAATCTGAGGTGTATTTTTTTTAATTTAAAAGTTAAAAAATATAGTTATAAATAATAGACGAGCTACATATTAATTAAAAGAAAAAATATATTTTAGGAGAAAAGATATGAAGAAAAAAATAACTATAACGATTATTTTGATAATAATTATATCTATATTAATTATAGGAACAATATCCACAGAAGTTGATAAAAATGTGGAAAATATAGCAGAAATTCAGCCAGAAGAAGAAATTTCTGACGAAGAAATGAGGCAGACAAATGTAGATCTTTATTTTGAAGATAGTACATCAAGAATTTTAGTAACAGAAGAGCGAAAGATGGACTCTAAAGAGTTAATTGATAATCCTTATAAAAAAGTTTTAGATATGTTAATACAAGGACCGGAAAGTGAAAAATTGACTAATCCAATTCCAGAAGGAACGAAATTAAATAATGCTAAATATGAAAAAGGAATATTATATGTTGATTTATCAAGTGAATTTTTAAATAGTAATGGTACTAATTCAATATATTCAATTGTAAATACTATGACAGAATTTACTGAAATAAATGGAATAAAATTTACTATTGATGGAGAGGTAAAAGATGGACTAAAGGACATTTTTGTGAAAATGAATACTTGAAATATAGCGGTTTATAAGGTATAATTAAATTATTATGGAAAGAATAGATGATTTAAATTTTGAAGGATTAAAAATTATTCAAGATACAGAGGGATTTTGTTTTGGAATTGATAGCGTGCTACTTACTGATTTTGCAAGAGATGTAAAAAGAAATAGTAAGATAATGGATTTAGGCACAGGAACAGGAATATTAAGTATTTTATTGAGCAAAAAAATAAATCCAAAAAAAATATATGGAATAGAAATTCAAAAAGAAGTAGCTGAAATGGCAGAAAGAAGTGTTAAGCTAAATTCGCTAGAAAATGTTATTGAAATAATTAATATTGATATAAAAGATTTAAATAAATTAAAAAAAGAAAATAAAGATTTAGAAAATAACACTTTTGATGTTATTGTTACAAATCCACCATATAAAAAATTAGGTACAGGAATAAAAAATAAAAATGAAAAACAAATTATTTCTAGATATGAAACAACAACAACCTTAGATGATTGGTTAAAAATATCAAGCAAATTATTAAAAAATAATGGACAATTTTATATTGTTTTTAGGACAGATAGATTGACTGAATTGATTACAAATATGAAAAAATATAATTTAGAAGTAAAGAAAATGAGATTTGTTTATTCTAATATAAATGAACAATCTATTTTAGTATTAATTAAAGCTGTGAAAGGTGCGGGAACATTTTTAAAAATTGAGAAACCTTTAATTATATATAATCAAGATGGAAATTATACTGATGAAATTTTAAAAATATATAATATAAAATAAAAAGTTATCCACAATTATAAAATAAAAATAAATTGTGGATAAAATAATATTTTTTAAAACTCAATATAATAAAATAATAAATAATATAAAAAAATTATAAAGGAAAAAATAAAATGGAAAAAGGAAAATTATATTTAGTTGCAACTCCGATAGGAAATTTAGAAGATATAACATACCGAGCAGTAAAAATATTGCAAGAAGTTGATTTAATTGCAGCAGAGGATACAAGACAAACCTTAAAATTATTAAATCATTTAAATATTTCTAAGCCGTTAATTAGTTATCATAGGCATAATGAAGAATTAAGATGTGATGAATTAATAAAAAGATTACTAGATGGTGAAAATATAGCTATTGTTACCGACGCAGGAACACCGGCAATATCTGATCCAGGTGAAGAGATTGTAAAAGAAGCAATAAAAAATGACATTGATGTAATACCTATTCCAGGAGCATGTGCATTAATTAATGCATTAATTGCATCAGGACTTGATACAAAAGAATTTAGCTTTTATGCTTTTTTACCTTTAAATAAAAAATTAAGAAAAGAAAAATTTGAAGAAATAAGAAATGATGGAAAAACATCAATAATATATGAAGCACCACATAGATTAATTAGTACATTAAAAGAAATAGAAGATTTACTAGGAAATAGAAATATAGTTATTGCAAAAGAATTAACAAAGATACATGAAAAATTTATAAGAGGAAAAGTTTCTGAAATTATTCCAAAAATAGAAAATCCTAAAGGTGAATATATAATAATAATAAGTGGAGAAAAAATAAAAAAGGAAAATGAATTAAATAATTTATCATTAGAAGAGCATTATAAATTTTATGAAAATCAAAAATTAGAAAAAAAAGAAATAATAAAGAAAATTGCAAAAGATAGAAATGTAAATAAAAATGAAATTTATCAATATTTTATAAATAAATAAAAATATACCAAAATGAAACTAAATTGTTAAAATTTTTTGTCTAACAATTTAGTTTCACCTTAAAATAAATTGGTATATTTTTTTATAAGGACATATATATTTTAATGAGGTGTTTTAAATTTGAATTATTTATGGCCAATCTTAATAATTATGTCATTTTTATTTTCATTATTTAATGGAAAAATATTAGATGTAAACAATGGAATATTTTCATCAGTTTCAGATGTAGTCAAATTATCACTTACATTAGTAGGTAATATGTGCTTATGGTGTGGAATAATGAAGATAATAAAAGAAACAAAAATTATGAAATTGTTGATGACATTATTAAAACCAATTTTAAATTGGCTATATCCAGATTCGAAAAATAATAAAAAAGCAATGGAGGCAATATCTATAAATACAGTATCAAATATTTTAGGAATAGGAAATGCTGCAACTCCAGCAGGTTTAAATGCTATGGAAGAATTGCAAAAAGAAAATCCTAATAAGGAACAATTATCTAATTCAATGATAATGCTTATTGTATTAAATACTACATCTATTCAATTAATTCCTACAACTATTATAGCAATCAGATCCTCATTAGGTTCTCCAAACCCATCAAATATAATCATTCCTTTATGGATTTCAACTTTTGTTGGAACTATTGTAGGAGTGATTACAACTAAGATTCTTTTAAGGAGAAAGAGTATATGATTTATGTTTCAGCAATAATAATACCATTAATAATTTCTATAGTTGTTTTATGTGGGTTAAAAGAGAATAAAAATGTATATGACTTGTTTTGTGAAGGGGCAAAGGAAGGAATAAAAATAGCATTAAAAATGTTTCCAACATTAATACGGTATATTTCTTGCAATTAGTATGCTTCGAAATTCTGGACTTTTAGAATTTTTATCAAGTATAGTAGGGAGTGCATTAAAGAATTTTAATGTGCCACAAGAGATAATTCCATTAGCCTTTATAAAACCAATATCAGGAAGTGCATCAATGGCATTAGCTACTGATATAATAAGTAAATTTGGAACAGAAACAAGAATTGGAATGATTGCAGCAACTATAATGGGAGCATCAGAAACAACATTTTATGTAATTGCAATTTATATGAATTCAATTAAAGCTAAAAAGAGTAGAAAGGTTATAATTCCTGCTATTTTAGCAGATATTGCAAGCATAATTACGGCCATCTTAATTATAAGATAAAAATTTATAAAAAAATTAAAATATAATAGTTTGCAGTTGTGCGTAGCGCTCAAGCGAAGCGCGAATGGAGCGAAAATGTCTTGACATTTTCTGCGACAACAAACAACTGCAAACTATTATATTTTAATTTTTTTTATATGGTTTATAAATATATAAAGTTGTGATATGTCGAAAAATGGCGAAAAGTTTTTGTTGACAAATGGTAAAATCTGGTGTAAAATACATTCAAATTAATTCGAAAGGAAAAAAATGATATACTATATAATATTATTTATTTCAATAAATTATTTAGTCAAAAGAATTTTATCGAAAATTATATCAAGAATTATATTAAAATAAGTTATTAATTTTGTAGAGGAGTATGATAGGTTACCTCCATTGTCCAATGTACCTAAAAAGTTAGGTAAAACTTATCGAAAATTTTTATAGCGCCCCCAAAAAGCAATAATAACTTTCCTCTACAAAAATTTTATATATTTTTTTACATTACAATATATGTAATTTTATAAATTTAATGATGATATTTTTCATTATTATTAATTTTAAAAGCTCTAAAGATTTGCTCTAAAAGGAAAACTCGTATTAATTGATGAGGAAAAGTCATTTTTGAAAAGCAAATTTTTTCATCACAAAAATTTTTTAGTTTTTCATTTAAACCTAATGAACCACCAATTATAAAAGTAATACTACTATTAATATTTTGCAAATTTTCAATTTTATCTGCAAAATCTTCAGACGAATAGCTTTGTCCACTTAAGTCCAGACAGATGGTATAGCTATTTTTAGGAATATGTGATAGTATTTCCTCACTTTCATAATCTTTTATTTGAGCTTCTATTGTTTCATTTAATTTTTCTGGAATTGATTTATCAGGAAGTTCTATAAAAGCTAGAGTACAATACTTAGAAAGTCTTTTTGAATATTCTTTTATAGCATCTTTTAGATAAGTTTCTTTAATTTTTCCAACACAAATTATATTAATTTTTAACATATTATAAATGATAAATCCTTTCTGTTCAATTAAAGATTAATTACATCATTAGGCTTATATCTATCTGCAACTAATAATTTCAATTTATTGACATCAATGTTTTTAGAAATAATATCATCCATAACAGTTTGATAAGCAAGTTCCGGAAAGTTATTGTGCTCACTTAAATGAGCAAGCATTATATTATGTACGCCACATTTTACTAATTCTGATATTGTAAGTCCAGCTTCTTCATTAGAAAGATGTCCGTTAGGACCTAAGATACGCATTTTTAAAGAATATGGGTAACGAGAACATCTTAACATATTTGGCTCATAATTAGATTCTAGAAATAAAAAATCACTTTCATCTAAATTATGCATAATATTATTATTAATGTGACCAATGTCAGTAGCTATTGTGAGTTTTTTATTATTATTAAATAAGTTAAAACCACAAGGATCAGCAGCATCATGTGGAATTTTAAATGGAAAAATTTTTATATCACCAATTTCAAATTTTTCATTATTTATAAAGGTATTTTTTAAATTATCAGGAATATTTTTGTTGATTTTTGTGAAAGTAGCGGGTGTTGCATATATTGGAATTTTATATTTTTTACAAATTGTTCCTAAAGCTTGCACATGATCGGAATGTTCATGAGTGATTAAAATTCCATTAATATCAGAAAAGTTAACATTAATCGAATTAAGAGCTTCTTCTATTTTTTTAGAAGAAACTCCGCAATCAATTAATAATTTTGTATTATCTGATTCAACAAATGAACAGTTTCCAGAACTACCACTATATAAATTACAAAATTTAAACATATTTAAACCTACACATCTTTATTATTTAAATAGAGACCTATTCTTTATCTATTCTTTCGATTTTTGCACCTAATTTTCTAAATTTATCTTCTATATGCTCATAACCTCTATCAATATAATGAATATTGTAAAGTTCACTTGAACCATCTGCAATGATACTAGCTATTAGCAAAGCTGCACCTGCACGAAGGTCAGTTGCATATAAAGGAGCACCAATTAATTTATTAACACCTTCAATAATAGCAGTAGTGCCCTGAGCGGTAATTTTTGCTCCCATTTTGTTTAACTCACTAGTATACTGAAATCTAGAACTCCAAATATTTTCATTAATTATGCTTGTACCATTAGCAATTGACAAAGCAACTGCAATTTGTGGCTGTAAATCAGTTGGAAATCCAGGATAAGGAAGTGTTTTTATATTTGTTGCTTGTAATTCTCTATCACAAGAAACTCTCATAGAATCTCCTAAATTTTCAATTTTACCACCCATTTCAATAATTTTTGCAGAAAGAGAATCCATATGTTCATATATACAATTTTTAATTAAAATATCTCCTTTTGATGCTAGAGCAGCTATCATAAATGTACCTGTTTCTATTTGATCAGGAACAATTGAATATGTATGATTTCCGCTTAATTCTGATACTCCATTGATTTTTATGGTATCAGTTCCAGCACCTCTAATATCTGCTCCAACAGATGTAAGAAAATTTGCTAAATCAACAATATGTGGTTCTTTAGCAACGTTGTTTAATACAGTTGTGCCTTCTGCTAAAACAGAAGCTAAAATTAAATTTATAGTTGCTCCAACAGATACAACATCAAAATATATAGGTGAACCGATTAACTTTTTAGCGCTAGCGTTTATTTTTCCTTGTTCATCAATAATAGTTGCACCTAATGCCTCAAATCCTTTTATGTGTTGATCTATTGGTCTTGCACCTAAATTGCAACCTCCAGGAAGTCCAACTTCAGCATTTCCACGTCTTCCTAATAGAGCTCCAAGAAGATAATAAGATGCTCTGAACTTGCTTGTCATTTCAAGAGGAGCATTTGCAGAGTTTAAGTGTCTTGTATCAACAACAACAGTATGTTCATTGTTCCATGTAACAACTGCACCTAAAGCAGTTAAGATAGTACATATTATTTTTACGTCACTTATATTTGGAACATTTTCTAAAGTAGTAATACCATTTATTAATAAAGTAGCTGGCAAAATTGCTACAGCTGCATTTTTAGCACCAATAATTTCTACTTCTCCAACTAATCGTGTATTTCCTTGTATAATAAATTTCTCCAAATTTGATTCCCCCAGTCGTTATAATCAAATAATATATAACACATAATTAGTAATTTTACAATATTTTTTAATAAATTTAATTATTGGCAAGTTTAAAGTTAAAATTCTTAAAGAATTCAACTATTTTAAATTTAAATTGTATAACAGAGTCATCTTCAGAAATAACTGAATATTCTTCTTCATTAAGGTTCTCTTTTAAATTCTCTTTTGATTCTTCTGGAACGACACCTGAGGTTATATCCACAAAACATAAAGGAGGAAACATTACACACCACCAATTTTGACCTTCAGCATTACCAATTTTAACTTTTAAAGCATCATAATATCCGGAAGGTAAAGATATATCTCCATATGTTTTTGTAGGAAAATCAAAGTTACCAATTTCAATGGAAACATCATAATCATATCCATTATCTTTAATAACATTTAAAGCAATTTTCTTAAAGTCGTCAATATGATTTTTTGAAATCTTAATAACTTCTTCTTTATTTTGCAAATCTGCACATAAATCATTCATATAAGAAATTAAAGCATCTCTAACTTTATACTTTAAATCTTGGTCTTCCTTAGAATCACTGTTTGCAATTACGTGAAGTCTAAAAACGCTAGAACTTAAGTCATTAGCAACATTTTTTGCATAAGATGCTGCAGACAATGTAACAAAAAGTCCAGAAAGTATAATTAAAATAATAAAATATTTTTTTAATTTAATATTCCCTTTTATTAAAATTTTTTTCATAATTTTTCTGTATAATATAATTCACAAAATTTATGTATTTGTGTAAATATATACAAAACTCCTTTCTCATATAAATCTTTTTAATAATGAAATTTTTTAGTTCGTAAAAATTTCTATTTAATAAAATTATTGCCTATTAAAAAAAATTTATACATAAATGGAAAAAATTTTATGTCGAATTTTTGTATATAATTTTTGTGTAATTCTCTTGACAATTTTGTAATACAATGGTAATATTTACCAAGAAAGGAGAATACAAATGAAAGTAGAAAAATTATGTAATTTTTATGCAAGTAAGTATCATTTAAGCATTATTTTATTAGAATATTTAAAAGAGAAAAAAATAAAAAAATATAATGTAATAAGTTTTCTACAAGAAGAACTAGAAGATGAAATAAATGTATTAGTACAAAAATATGAATATGATAAGGAATTAATAAAAGGAATAGATTTTAGAGTAACAAAAGATATATATAAAAAAGAATTAAAAGATTTAAAAAATACGGTGTTTATTGTACAAGGTAATTTACAATATATAAAGGAGGCAAATGAGTATATTTTAGATTCATTAGAAAACAACATAAATGTAAAAATAATTAACTGTTATAATTTTTCACATCAAAAATTATATATGAGAGACATAATCGCCAAAAGCGATAAAATTTTATTTACAACAGGTGAAAAAATAATTGACTAATTTTTTTTATTGGTATAATATATAGTGTATCTAAAAAAATTTATATATCATTTTTAGATGTGAATGGCATGAAGTGTCTACGTGGCCGAAGCCATAAATTGAAAATGGCAAAGGAGAAAAAATGGACGAAAAGTTGAAGCAGGTCGAGCAGAAGTTAACAGAATATGGCCAGGAACAATTACTGAATGAGTATAATAGGATTACTGACGAAAAACAAAAGCAAGATTTTTTAGATAGTTTACTTACAATAGATTATAATCAAGTAAATAAATTATATGAAAAGAGTAAAGAAAAGCCAATAGTTCAAAAAAACAAAATTGAGCCTATAGAATATGTTGACAAAGCAAGATTATCAAAAGAAAAATATGAAGAATTATCAAAGTTAGGTACACAGAAGATTAAAGATGGAAAGCTAGCAGTAGTAACAATGGCAGGTGGACAAGGCACAAGACTTGGACATAAAGGACCCAAAGGAACATTTGATTTAGGACTAGATTCACACAAGTCTATATTTGAAATCTTAACAGATACATTAAAAGAGGCTAGAAGTAATTATAACGTAGATATTCCTTGGTATATAATGACAAGTGATGAAAATGATGAAGAAACTCAAAAATTTTTTGAAAAAAATAATTACTTTGGTTATCCAAAAAAATGTGTGACTTTTTTTAAGCAAGGAAAATTACCTATGGTATCACTAGAAGGTAAAATATTGATTGATGAAAACCACAAAATAAAGGAAGCATCAGATGGTCATGGAGGAATATTCCATTCTATGTACAAAGAAGGAATTGTATATGATATGAAGGCAAGAGGTATAGAGTGGGTATTTATAGGTGGAGTAGACAATGTTTTAGTAAAACCAGTTGATCCAATATTAATAGGTTTAGCAATAAAACAAAAAGCAGTAGCAGCAGGAAAAAGCTTAGTAAAAGCAAATGCTCATGAAAAAGTAGGGGTGTTTTGCAGAAAAAATGGAAAACCTAGCGTTATAGAATATACAGAGATAAGTAATGAGATGGCTGAAGAAAAAGACGAATTGGGCAATTTGAAATATGGTGAATCTCATATATTGTGCAATTTATTTAGTATGAAAGCAATTGATAAAATAAGTCAAATTACATTACCATATCATATTGCTTGTAAGAAAGCAAAATACATAGACGAAAATGGAAAATTAATATGTACGGATGTTCCTAATGCATACAAATTTGAGGCATTTTTATTTGATGCATTTGAAAGTTTAGATAACTTATCAGTGCTTAGAGTAAAAAGAGAAGAAGAATTTGCACCTGTAAAAAATGCTAGTGGAGATGATAGCCCTGAAACAGCTAGAAAATTATATATTAACTATCATAAGAGTCATAAATAAAAAATATAAGAAAATAAGCTAAGAAAAGCTTGTTTTCTTTATTATTTTCATAAAAAATTATATAAGGAAGGAGTTACGTATAAATATTATAAAAACAATAAATACTTATAGTATTTTTGTGGATAATAACTTATACAAAGAATAACAAATGAAAGAATATTTAGAAAAATATCAGGAGTGGCTTAACAGTCCAGTATTTGATGAAAATACTAAAAAAGAGTTAGAATCAATAAAGGATAATGAAAAAGAAATAGAAGATCGATTTTATAAAGAATTAGAATTTGGTACAGCAGGCTTGAGAGGAGTAATTGGAGCAGGATTAAACAGAATGAATAAATATACTGTTGGGAGAGCAACACAAGGATTAGCAAACTTTATACTAAAAGAAGGAACTAATGATAAAGGAGTTGCAATTGCATTTGATTCTAGACATAAATCAAAAGAATTTGCGGAAGAAACAGCATTATGTTTAAATGCAAATGGTATAAAAACTTATGTATTTGAATCATTAAGACCAGTTCCAGAATTATCATTTACAGTTAGAGAGCTAAAATGTACTGCAGGGATTATGATTACAGCAAGCCATAATCCTCCAGAATATAATGGATATAAAGTTTATTGGGATGATGGAGCTCAAATAGTACCACCAAAGGATAAAGAAATTATTAATGAAGTAAATAATACAGAATTTTCACATATAAAGACTATGGAAAAAAGCGTAGCCGTAGAAAAAGGACTTTATATACAAATAGGAAAAGAGATTGATGATAAATTTAATGATACATTAAAATCATTAGTTCTAAATCCAGAGATAATAAAAGAATATGGAGATAAAATAAAAATAGTATATACACCATTGCATGGTGCAGGAAATATACCTGTTCAAAGAATTTTAAAAGAGTTAGGATTTAAAAATGTTTATGTAGTTCCAGAACAAGAAATGCCAGATGGAGATTTTCCAACGGTTAGTTATCCTAACCCAGAAGATAAAAATGCATTTAAATTAGCTTTAGAACTTGCAAAAAAAGTAGATGCAGATGTTGTTTTAGCAACAGATCCAGATTCAGATAGATTAGGAGTTTATTCTAAAGGTGAAAATGGAGAATATATTTTCTATACCGGAAATATGTCAGCATTACTTATAGCAGAATATGAATTTTCTCAAAAGAAAGAAAAAGGAATGTTACCATCAAATGGAGCGTTTGTTACAACTATAGTTTCTTCAAATATGGCAAAAGCAATTGCAAAAGAATATAATTTGAAAATTTTTGAAACTCTAACAGGTTTCAAATGGATGGGTGAAAAAATAAGAGAATTTGAAGAAAACGGTTCTTATAAATTCCAATTTGGATTTGAAGAAAGCTATGGATGCTTGTTAAGTCCACATGCTAGAGATAAAGACGGAGTTTCTGCAGTTATGGCTATTTGCGAAGCTACAGCATATTATAAAAGCAAAGGCTACACTTTATGGGAGCAAATGCTTAATATTTATAAAAAATATGGATTTTATAAGGAAGGACAAATTTCAATTGTACTAAAAGGTGTAGATGGAGCAGAACAGATAAAGGCTAAAATGGAAAGAATAAGAAAAAATCCTCCAACATCATTAGCAGGTTTTGATGTATTAGAAGTAAGAGATTATCAAGAACATATTGTTATTAAAGCTAATGGAGAAAAAGGAAAAACTGATTTACCAACATCAAATGTAATATATTTTGACTTGAATGATAATGCATGGGCATGTGTAAGACCTTCTGGAACAGAACCAAAAATTAAATTTTATATGGGTGTAAGAGGAACAAGTATGCAAGATACAGAAGAAAAATTAAATAAAATTACAGAAGCAATGAAAAAGATTGTGGAATAGAGTAATAAATATATGATTAGAGTAGCTATTATAGTGAAAATATGCTATAATAGTTACTAGATATGTCCTCGTAGCTCAGTTGGATAGAGCGCGGACCTCCTAAGTCCGGTCTTGCGGTGGTTCGATTCCACTCGGGGACACCAACAATGAAAATAAAATCGAAAGAAATAAAATTATTTTCTATATATTTTATAACATAAAAATTAAAAATATCATTGACAATCACAAACAATTGTTTTATAATTATAAGCATAAAAATACGTTAAAATGGAGATGATATAAATAAAAGAAATAGATAAAAAAAGTAAAACATTTGAAGATATTAAGCATATTGATGAAAATGGAGTTGAGTTTTGGTATGCTAGGGAATTACAAAAAGTATTAAATTATTCTGAATGGAGAAAATTTGAAGGAGTAATAAAAAAAGCTAAGTTAGCTTGTCAAAATAGCGGTATTAGTGTATTTGAACATTTTGTCAGCGCCGACAAGTTGTCAAAACGTGCTAATAATGCGGAGGTTAGAATAAAGGACTATGAACTTTCTCGTTATGCTTGTTATTTAATAGCACAAAATGGAGATAGTAGAAAAAAAGTCATTGCTCTAGCACAAACATATTTTGCAGTACAAACAAGAAAGCAAGAAATTACAGAAAAAGAATACAGCTTATTAACCGAAGATGAAAAAAGATTTTATCAAAGAAATTTAACAAGGAAAGGAAATTATTCACTTAATCAAACAGCTAAAAAAACAGGAGTTAAAAATTTTGATAAATTTCATAATAGTGGATATAAAGGCTTATATAAGGAGCACTACCAACAAGGACAATTATTGGTATATGCTCCATTACTTTAAAATAGTATAGATTAAGCTGTTTTTATTTTTTTAATACTTTCCTGAAAAGCATTTTCTAGTTCATATTCATTTAGTGGAATGTTTATAATTCCAATCCCATTATAGTAAATGTCTATTTGCTGAGTTGGCTTACCATTTACCTTTTCTGATTGATATACATATATTTTAGAAATCAATTCATTTATAATTTCTGGTGTAAGTTCTGAAATTTCAGTGTATTGTTTTACTTTGCTAACAAAAGATGTTAAATCTAGTTGTTGCTGTTTAGTTGTATCGAGCTTATTATCTAATTCTTTAACTTTAATTTTAAGTTCTTTTTGTTCTTTTTCATAACTTAATGATAGAGTATTAAATCTTTCATCTGTAATTTTGCCAGAAATATTATCTTCGTAAATATGCTGTATCAAGTTATCTATATCTTTTATTCTTTTTTCATATTGTGATAATAATTTTTTGTTTATGCTATCTATTTTTTTCTGTTCTTCAAGTGAAGTCTCAAGTTTTTGTTTTATGAATAAATCTTCATAAGAACGGATATAAGATAGGACTTGTTTAATATTTTCTAAAACCAATTCTTTTAAGATATGTTCTCTAATAGTATGACTTGTACATGATTTAGAAGAAGTATTTTTATATTTTGAGCATCTATAAAAATGTTTGTTTTCTGTATAACTTCTTGAAGTACAATAATATAATTTTGAGCCACAATCTTTACAGAATAAATGTCCTGAAAATATATTTGTTTTACCAATCTTAGTAGGGCGTTGTCTATTTTCTCGAATGCGTTGTACCGTATCCCAAGTTTCTTTGTCAATAATAGGTTCATGTGTATTTTTAAATATCTTCCATTGTTCTTTTGGAAAATAAATTTTACTTTTATCTTTAAAAGATTTAGTTGTGCCTTTAAAATTTACTGTATCTCCAATATATTCTTGTCTGAATAAGATGTCATATATAGACCTATCTTGCCAACAATATTTAACTTCAGATATGTGATAATTGCATAAGCCATGGATTGCTTTATATTCTTTTGGAGTTGGAATTTTTTCTTTTTTTAATATATTGCATATTTGATGAGTCCCATATCCTTGAATACATAAATCATATATTTTTCTTACTATTTCTGCAGCTGGCTCATCTATAATCCATTTAGTTTTATCTAAAGGATCTTTTTTATAACCATAAGGAACATTGATAGTTAAAGGAATACCTGAATTACCTTTATTTTTAAATACTGCTCGAACCTTTTGACTTGTGTTTTTAGCATGCATTTCATTAAACCAATCTTGTATTGGAAGAAAATCATTTAGCCCTTTATCAGTATCAATATTATCCATTATAGCAATATATCTAATACCGAAGTCTAACAAAATCTTCTTCTAATAATTGACCTACTATAAGCCTATTTCTTCCAAGTCTTGAATGGTCTTTTACTATTATTGTTCCAATTTGTTCGCTTTCTGCAAGTTCCATCATTTCCATAAATGCAGGTCTTGTAAAACTTGTACCAGAATAACCATCATCTACAAAGAATTTAGTATTTATAAAATGATTATCTTTAGCATATTTACTTAAAATTGATTTTTGATTTTTTATACTGTTGCTTTCTCCTGCCAATTCATCATCTCTTGATAAACGGCAATACAAAGCAGTTATTTTTTCGTTATTTGACTGTCCCATAACAACTCCTTTCCTTTAGACAGCCGAATAAGATATAAAATGTTACAAAGTTTTAATTTGTAGTGTTCACATAATACCATATTCGCTTTAATACTTCAAGTGATTCTTAAGATTTTTTTGTTAGTCTAAAAAATTTATTTAAAATACTTTCTTCAGCATTTTCATTAAAATGAGTATTTACTTTGTATATTGTGCCGTTTATTTCTTTTTCAAAGTTCAACTTGTTTTCAATTGCAATATTATCTCTAAAATATTGTAATCTTTCTTCTTTTGTCAATTTACTTAATTTTTTATAAATTTCAACCTTAAGGTCTTGCAAAAATTCATATTCTTCATTAGTTAGTTCAATTGAATATATTTTTTTATTATCTTGCATCTCTATCAGCCCTCCTTTTCTTGTATTTAGGAGAGTTCTTTAATTTTTGCTTTTCAAGTTTTTCTCTTTCTTTTGCCTCTTGAACTGCTTTCTTTTCAGCTTGTATTTTTTCTTGTTCAATTCTTTGTTTTTCCAATTGCTCTTGTTTTTCTTTATCAAATAGTTCTTTAAAGAAGTCAAAAACTTTTTGTGGAGCAAGTTTTATAGCATGAAAGTAATCTTTTGTTTTTTCTACTATTTCATCATATAGCGATTTCCATTTGTTTACTGATTTTCGTAGATTATCAATTCTGTTATTAAGTTCATAGATTTCTTTATCTGCTACAATTCCTTTTTTAGCATAACCAGTTAATGTTTCGTAATCTTCTTTATTTAATTCAATCTTTTTAGTAAATTTCTTCTCTTTGCCTAAATTAGAAATATCTTGAATTTGTTTGTCATATTTCATATATTCATTATAAGAATTTTCCTTTTCTTCAACTTTATTAGTAATGCTTTCTAATCTTGCAGTATCTTTTTTTATTTTAAATTGTAAGTCATCTAAATGTTCTTGATTACTTCCTTTTACACCTCTTATAAAATCTCTAAAACCACAATCACTCATATATTGATAAAATCTATCTTGTAATAAACTGTATGATTTTAGTAAAATTGCTTTTCCTTTTTCATTGTATAGTGGATTTCCTTGTAAGTCAGTTGCCTGTTCTGATTTCCATTTATTACTATGACTTATTTGATTGATTACTTCTTTTGTAGTTCCAATTAAAGATTTATCCTTACATTTCTTAGTCCATTTTATTTCTTTTCTTACAACAGGAAGTGCTATAACGTGTAAATGATAATGATATATAGGTTTTCCATATTCTTCTGTTAAAGCTGTATTTAATTCATCTGCATGCATAACTGCTGATATTATATTTTCAGAACCCATTTCTTTTTCAGCAAAGTGAAATGCTTTTTCGTAAAATTCTTTTGCAAA
>CANPZY010000030.1 GCA_947588945.1 uncultured Clostridia bacterium | reverse complement strand
TATATTTCTTTGCATAAAAAAGTAAAGTGCATAAGTTTTGGTACCTTTAACTTACACACTTTATTTTACACTATCTAAAAATTTTAATTATCTCTTTCAAATTGTTCTTGGTTATGTACAAATATTTTTTTCAAAGTATTAAAAACAGTAGAAAGCATTGAGTTTTTTACAACAATAAGAGTATTATTTTCTCCACTAGTAATTTCTTCGTATTTTTTATCAAGTTCTGCCATTTTCTTTAAGTAATAATTATTAAAGAATGTATAATTATCAGCTACGCCAATTAAATTACTAAAGCTTGATAAACGTTTTCTAAATTCTTGAATAGCGTTGACACTCGATAATTCACGAATTCTTGCATCAAAATATGATGTAATGATTAAATTTTGTGTATCAAAAAAAGTTTTTCTTATTTGTTCTTTATAATTATTTATACTATCAGTTGAATTTTTAAATTTATGATAAGACATATCAGTAGTCTGAATCTTTGTATTTATTTTTATAATTTTTCCTTCTATATCATGTAATTTTTCGAAATTTTGTTGTATATTAAATGCATTTTTTTCACCGAATAAAGCTTTAAATCTATCAAAAAATTTTTCATTAGAAAAAAATGTACTGTTAAATAAACAAGCAAAACCAGTTAAATATCCAATTTGTTTTATTAAATTGCAAAGAAGTGGATAGTAAGATGGACTGTCAGTTGGTAATGTAATTCCGTAATATGTAACAACATCACGCCTTTCTCCAGTTGCAAATGAAGACATAAGTTGAACAGAAGCTTCATTTAAAGCTAATCCGTAAGATTTTAGCTTTAAATATGTACACAAACCTAATTTATGCAAATTGCCATTTAAATCTTTAACTTCTTGGAAATGATGGACTATTTCATGAAAAGCAAGTTTTTTTATGTTATCAAAACTAAGGCCTTTTCTAAAATATATACTTTGATTTTTGTAGAAATAACAAGCATCAGACATGCCAAAAGGCATATCTGCAATATACATATTAAGTTTTGAAATGCGTATAAAAATATCATTATAGTTTAAATTAAAGTCTGGAAATTTTGAACAAAGTAAGCGAGAAATATATGTTGAAATCTCGTTTACATTAATGATACTTATAGGGCAAATCACTTGAATTCCACTTTTTTCAAGTTCTTGATTAACTGAATCCATTAACATTCTCCTTTGTTTGACACTATACATTATACACTATAAATTGAAAAATAATATAACAACCATATTAAAAAAATGTAACATTATAGTAATAATATTTCATTAAAAGATATAGATTTTTATGTATTTATGTAGTATAATGTATACATTAATTCTTACGGAAATAAGTAACTAAAAAATAATATTAACAAAAGATTCATTTTTATAAAAATATGGTTTATAGGCAAATCCTTAAATATAAAAACCTAAATATTATTTTACAAGGAAAAAATAGCGTATGTATAATTTTAAAGAAGTAGAAAAAAAATGGCAAGAAAAATGGGAAAAGGAAGGTACATTTAATGCAAAAGATGATTACACAATGCCTAAGTGGTTTGGATTAATTGAGTTCCCATATCCATCAGGACAAGGACTTCATGTTGGACATCCACGTAGTTATACGGCATTAGACATAATTGCAAGAAAAAGAAGAATGCAAGGATATAATGTTTTATATCCGATAGGTTTTGATGCTTTTGGACTTCCAGCAGAAAATTATGCAATAAAAAATCATATTCATCCTAAAATTACAACAGAACAAAATATTAAACATTTTAAAGCTCAACTTAAATCAATAGGATTTTCTTTTGACTGGTCTAGAGAAATAAATACAACTGATCCAGATTATTATAAATGGACACAATGGATATTTATACAATTGTTCAAGAAAGGACTAGCTTATAAAGCAACTATGCCAATTAATTTCTGCACTGGTTGCAAAGTTGGTTTAGCAAACGAAGAAGTTGTAAATGGTGTTTGCGAAAGATGTGGTAGTCCAGTAGTTCAAAAAGAAAAATCTCAATGGATGCTTAAAATTACTGAATATGCACAAAGATTAATTGATGATTTAGATGATGTAGATTTTCTTGATAAAATTAAAGCTCAACAAAAAAATTGGATAGGAAGAAGTGAAGGAGCAGATGTAAAATTTAAGATTAAAGGAACAGATGATTCTTTACTTGTTTATACAACAAGACCAGATACCTTATTTGGAGCAACATATATGGTAGTTGCACCAGAACATGATTTTATTGAAAGGCATAAAGATATGATTGAGAATCTTGATGAGGTTAAAACTTATCAAGAAAAGGCAGCAATGAAATCAGATTTTGAAAGATCAGAATTAAACAAAGAAAAAACAGGTGTTGAAATTAAAGGAATAAAAGCAATTAATCCTATAAATAACAGGGAAATACCAATTTGGATTTCTGATTATGTACTTATTACTTATGGAACAGGAGCTATAATGGCTGTTCCAGCACATGATGAAAGAGATTATGAATTTGCTAAAAAATTTGGATTGGATATAATTCCTGTAATTGAGAAACCAGCAGAAGATCAAACAGAAGGAGCATATACTGGTGACGGTAAAATGATTAATTCTGGTTTTCTAAACGGAATTGACAATAAAAAGGAAGCAATAGAAAAAGTAATTAATTACTTAGAAAAAGAAGGCATTGGAGAAAAAAAGGTAAATTACAAATTACGTGATTGGGTATTTTCTCGTCAAAGATATTGGGGAGAGCCAATTCCAATGGTTTATTGTGAAGATTGTGGTTGGGTACCAGTACCAGAAGAGGAACTTCCTCTTAAATTACCAGAAATAGAAGATTATGAACCAGGTGAAAATGGAGAGTCACCTTTAGCAAAGCAAACTGATTGGATAAAAACAAAATGTCCACATTGCGGAAAAGATGCAAGACGTGAAACTGATACAATGCCACAATGGGCAGGTTCATCTTGGTATTATCTAAGATATATGGATGCACACAATGATAAAGAATTTGCTTCAAAAGAAGCCTTAGAATACTGGTCTCCAGTTGATTGGTATAATGGTGGAATGGAACACACAACACTTCACTTATTATATTCAAGATTTTGGCATAAATTCTTATATGATATTGGCAAAGTACCAACCAAAGAACCATATCAAAAAAGAACTTCACATGGTATGATACTTGGTGAAAATGGCGAAAAGATGTCTAAATCTAAAGGAAATGTTGTTAATCCAGATGATATAGTAAGAGAATTTGGAGCTGATAGCTTTAGAGTTTATGAAATGTTTATGGGACCATTTGACCAAACAGCACCTTGGTCTATGGAAAGTATTAGAGGATGTAGTAAATTCTTAGACAGAGTTTGGAGTTTACAAGATATAATGGTTGATGGTGATGAATATTCAAAAGAATTTGAATCAATGATGCATAAAGCAGTTAAAAAGGTTTCAAAAGATATTGAAGAAATGAAATTTAACACATCAGTATCAACATTTATGACAATGGTAAATGAATTTACTAAGGCTAAAAAAATAAATAAAAAAGAATATGAGACATTTTTACAATTATTAAATCCATTTGCACCTCATATAACTGAAGAAATATGGCAAAGACTAGGACATACAGATGAATTAGCATATAGAAAATGGCCAGAATTTGACGAGGCAAAAACCTTAGATGAAATGATTGATTTACCAATACAAGTTAATGGAAAATTAAGAGCAAATATTGATATAATGAAAGATGCAAGCAATGATGAAGTTAAGACACAAGTTCATAATTGTGAAAAAATAAAATCATATATTGAAGGCAAACAAATAGTTAAAGAAATTTATGTACCAAATAGAATCTATAATATTGTAGTAAAATAAAGGATGTAAAAAGGAGATATATATGTTTAAACCGAGAAAAAATAATACTGTAAAAAAAGAAGAAAACACAAAGCAAACAGAAAAATCAGAGATAAAAAATACTATAATAGAAAGTTCATTAAATAAAAATAAGAAAGGAAAAGTATTATCAGATAAAGAAAAAAAGTCTTTACATTTAGCATTTAATATTTTAGCAGTATTTTGTATTACAATATTCTGTATTTCAATAGTGCCAAAGAGTTTACAAAATGATACTTTTTATACAATAAAAACAGGACAATTAATTAGAGAAAATGGAATTGATTATAAAGATCATTTTTCATGGATTGAAGATTTACCATACATGTATCCTCACTGGCTATATGATATAATAATTTCACTTATTTTTGATTTTATGGGCGGATATACAGGTATATACATTTCAACAATTATTCTTACAATAGTTTTAGGTGTTTTATTATATTTTACAAACAAGAAAATATGTAAAAATTCAGTTGTATCATCTGTTCTAACTTTAGGTCAAATGGAACTCATGAGAGAGTATATTGCAGCTAGAGCACAATTAGTAACCTTCATATTATTTGTTGCAACAATTTTATTAATTGTAAAATATTTAGAGAAACCAAAATTGCGATATGCTATTGGACTGATTGTTATTCCAATACTTATTGCAAATTTACATGCAGCTGTATTCCCATTTTACTTTGTATTATACTTACCATTCTTAGCAGAATATATGATTGCAGTGGTATTAGACTGGCATATTCCACATAAAGTGTATCAATGGTGGATAAAAGAAAGAATAAAAGAGACAAATCAGAAATTAAAGAAAGCACAGAAAAATAAAGTAGAAAAATATCAAGCTCAATTACAAAAATTAAATAAATTATTAGAAAAATCAAATTCTATTTTTGAATCAGATTTAATAAAACAAAATGAGAGAAGAAAGAAACCATATAAGATTGTACTAGAAAAAAATCAAAATACTTTAAAATTATTCGTTATAATGATAATTTGCTTATTTACAGGACTTCTTACTCCAATAAAAGATATGCCTTATACTTATACATATAGAATAATGCAAGGAAATACAACTAAAAGTGTAAATGAGC
The DNA here is from genome assembly GCA_947588945.1 of uncultured Clostridia bacterium. Classification (GTDB taxonomy): domain Bacteria; phylum Bacillota; class Clostridia; order TANB77; family CAG-508; genus CAG-793. The sequence continues at coordinate 12,709 of CANPZY010000030.1, read as the reverse complement.
ATTTACCATTAACATTAATAGAAAACATTCCTATATTGACAACATTAGCTATAACAATAGCAATGGCAGTATTTACAAAAGTTAAGTTAAAATTAAGAGATGTATTTTTCTTTGGTGGTTTAACTTTACTTGCATTAATGACAAGAAGGCAAGCTTCAATGCTTGTACTATTTGGTGGAATGGTTGTTGGTGAAATGCTAGCAAGCTTAATAGATATGTATGATAAACAAGGCACTGAGGATTTTATGAAGTATTCAACAACTATAATTGGAGAGATAGTAACAATTGCAATTGTGCTGATGATAAGTGTAAACTTATATGCAAAGAATTCGAAATATTCATATATAAGCACAAGTACATATCCAGTAGAAGCAACTCAATGGATAAAAGATAATTTAGATTATAAAAACATAAAATTATTTAATGATTATAATTACGGTAGTTATATACTTTTAAATGATGTACCAGTATTTATAGATTCAAGATGTGATTTATATACTCCAGAATTTAATGGTACTTATGATAAAGAAAAGAAAAAATATGAAGGACAAGATATATTCTCAGATTTCATAAATATATCAAGTCTAACAACATATTATGATACAAAATTTGAAGAATATGGAGTAACGCATGTTATGTGCAAAGTAAATTCAAAATTAAAAATGTTTATATCTAGAGATGAAAAATATAAAGAATTATATAAAGATTCAAACTTTATTATATATGAAAGATTAGCGGAAGAGCAAAGTTAATTTACCACTAGCAAATTATAATATTTGTATTTCGATAGAAAGAGTGAAATTTTAGATATGCTAGAAAAAATCTATACAGTAAATGAAAAAGAAAAAAATCAAAGACTTGATACTTATGTAGCAAGTCTTGATATTCATATTACAAGAAGTATGGCTCAAAAGCTAATAAAAAATAATAAAATTCTAGTAAATGAAGAAGCACAAAAAGAGTCATATAAAATAAAAGAAAATGATAAAATAAAAATTATAATAGAGCCTCCTAAAGAAACTGAAATTAAAGCAGAAGATATTCCATTAAATGTTGTTTATGAAGATGATGATATAATAGTTATTAATAAACAAAAAGGAATGGTGGTACATCCCGGAAATGGTAATCAAGAAGGAACTTTAGTTAATGCGGTGTTAAATTATGCAAAAGGAAGTTTATCTGGAATCGGAGGAGAGATAAGACCTGGAATAGTACATAGACTTGATAAAGACACTTCTGGATTAATTATTGTGGCTAAAAATGATGAGGCACATTTAAATATATCTAATCAAATACAAAATCATAAAGTTAAAAAGATTTATACAGCATTAGTAAAAGGTAATATTGGAGAAGAAGAAGCAACAATCAACATGCCAATTGGAAGAAGTAAATTAGATAGAAAAAAAATGGAAGCAAGAGCAGATGGAAAAGAAGCAATAACACATATAAAAGTAATTAAAAGGTATGGAAAATATACATTATTAAAAGTTAAAATAGATACAGGAAGAACCCATCAAATAAGAGTACATTTAGCTAAAATAGGGCATCCGGTTGTTGGTGATGAAGTATATTCTAGTGGAAAAAATGAGTTTGGAGTAAAAGGCCAAATGCTTCATAGTACAATTTTAGAATTTACTCATCCTAAAACAGGAAAAGAAATGCATTTAGAAGCAGAATTGCCAGATTACTTTAAAAATGTATTAAAAAAGTTAGAGGAGAATATATAAATGCCAAGTTGGATAATACATATAGCAACTGCAAATGAGTTAAGTAAAAAAATAAAAGTAAATGATATTGATGAATTCATTTTTGGAAATGTTGCACCTGATATTTTAGCAGGACATATTATAGAAAATACTTCAACAATACTTCCATATGAGATAACACATTTTGGAAAATATGTTGATATAAATGGAATACATTTATTAATTCCAGACACAAAAAAATTTAAAAAAATCTATAAATCTGATTTTAATAATCCTTTTATTTTGGGTTATTATATACATTTGCTAACAGATTATTTTTGGAATGAGTATAGTTATAGTAATCATTTCTTTAGTTTTGATAATAGTAAAGACTTAATTAAGCTTAAAAAAATAGATAATAGTAAAGAAATAAAAACATGGGATGATGCAGTTGCTGAAAAACAAAAAGATTTTAGAATATATACTATAGATTTACAAAGCAAAATAGAAGTTAGTACTAATGTTAGTGAAGATGTGATATTAAAAGATAGTGAAGGATTTCAGATAACTAAAAATGATATTACAAAAACAATAGATTATTTAAATAATATAAAAAAGATGGAAATAGAAGATGGAGTTTACACTATTTTTAATGAAGAAACTTTAAAAAACATTTTTGATAATTGTATTGATTTTATAGTAGAAGATCTAATGGAGGAAAAATAAACTTGGAAGAAGAAAATGTAAGACTACAAAAATTTATTGCAAGTTCTGGAGTTGCATCAAGAAGAAAAGCAGAAGAATTAATTTTGCAAGGAAAAATTAAAGTTAATGGACAAACTGTTTTAGAACTTGGAACTAAAGTAAATCCAAAAAAAGATGTAATAGAATATAACGGCAAAGTGCTAAAAATAGAAGATAAGAAAATTTATATATTATTAAATAAACCTATAGGATATGTAACAACATTAGATGATCAGTTTAATAGAGATAAAGTAGTAGATTTGATAGATGGAATTAGTGAAAGATTAGTACCAGCAGGTAGATTAGATATGTACACATCAGGGGCATTAATATTATCTAATGATGGAGATTTTATAAATAAAATAACTCATCCAAAAAATGAAATTCCAAAAACATATAATGTTACTTTAAAAGGAATTATTACTAAAGAAGAAATAAATGAAATAGAAAATGGTGTAAAAATATCTTTAGAAAAGAATGAAGAATACTTAACAAGACCAGCAAAAGTAAAAATTTTAAAAACAGATGAAGAAAAAAACTTTTCAAGATTGCAGATAACAATAAAAGAAGGAAAAAATAGAGAAATTAGAAAAATGTGTGAAGCAGTAGGAAAAAAAGTGCTTGCTTTGCATAGAGTAAAAATAGGAAATATAAATGTTAAGGATTTACCGATTGGAAAATGGAGATTCTTAAAAAAAGAAGAAATTAATTCATTAATTAATAAATAAAACAAAAGAAATATAAAAAATATAAAAACAAAGGAAGAAAAAATGATATACCAAAGATTTATTCCAGAAGGCTGGAATCAAGAAGAAATTAAATATTCTATTAAAGATTTAAAAAATGCTTCAGATAACAACATTACGTTAAGTGGAAAGATAACAAATATTGATAGAAAGCATAATGCCTATGTTGATTTAGGAAATAGTATAAAGGGAATAATTCCATATAATGAATTAGGCGAAATTTTAAAAGGAAATAATTATATTCAGTTTAAAGTAGATAAAGTTGATGAATCTCAGAAGATATGTAATTTATCAAGAAAAAAGGTTAAAGATGAAAGTCTTTTTTGGGTGATAAATGAATTATCAGAAGGAGATGTAGTTAATGGAATTGTAAGAAATATAAAACCTTATGGAGCCTTTGTAGAAATAGGTGGAGGTTCAACAGGTCTACTTTATATCAATGACATTTCAGTATCGAGAATGAAATCACCAGAAGAAAAATTGAAAATAGGTCAAAAAATAAAAGTAAAAATAAAAGAAATAGATAAAGAAAATAAGAAATTTTATTTATCATATAAAGATATGCTTGGTAGTTGGGAAGAAAATATCAAAGATATAAAAGAAGGGAGCATTGTTCAAGGAATAGCAAAAGAATATACCAAAAATAAAGATGGAATTTTTATTGAACTTAAACCTAATTTAGTTGGATTATGCGAATATAATAGTGATATAAAATATGGTCAAAATGTAAATGTAAAAGTAAAAAAAATCATTCCTGAGAAAAAGAAAATAAAACTAAGTATTGTATCAGAAAATTAAAATAAATATAAGTATTGTATCTTGTTGACATAAGTGATATAATAGAAATGTGGGTATACTATTTTTAATTAAATTAATTGATGTAATTAAAAAATAGTACTAAAACTATAAATAATTTTTTGTAGGAGGAAAAAATGTTAGCAGATAATGAAATAAAAACAACAGTCTCACCATTTAGAATGAGAGAAGGGGAGATAAAAGTATTTGATGGAAAAGACGGTTATGTCTCAATGAATCAGATTATACAGAAGATAAATGTAGGACATATAAATGAAATACATTTTCAAATTTTAGAATTAATAAATAAATTTGAATTTTTAACATCAAGACAAATGTTTCAATTATTACAACTTCAAAAAGCAGACATAAAAACTCAAGATAAATTAAATAATAAATTAGATCAATTAATTAGAAGTAAAATTCTTACAAGATATTATTTTACATCACCAGAAGGAAGTGGAATATATAGAGTTTACTGTATGGAGAAGATGGGAAAATATTTGCTTACATCAAGAGAAGTAGAATGCAAATGGCAACCAAGTGATAATGCAAAACCTGTTGAAATGATCAAGAAAAAACTTGCTGGAAATCAATTAGTTATTGCATATATGAGAAAAGTAAAAACTTTTTCAGCTTATAAACTAAAACCAGTAATACAAGCAAAAACTCTTAGCAAACAATTTAAACCTACATTAAGTATTGATTTAGTTGCAAATAATAGAAAAATAAGTTTTGTATATGAAGTAGTTAGAAGAAATGAAAATTGGGAAAAAAGATTAATCGAAAGAATGAGTTTATGGAAAGATTTTTATGATAATTTTACTCCTGGAGATTCAGATTTTATTTCTATACCACAACTTGTTTTTATATGTGAAGATGAAAGACATATGGCTGAAACTTTTAAAGCTTTAGTCACAAATGGCGTAAAAATAGACAAAATTAATTTTTATTATACAACTGATTTAAAACAAAACAGTGACAGTTTAGGTAAAAGTTTATATGATTTTATTGAAGAAAATGGAAAATATAAAATTAGAAATATTCAAGCAAAAATTTTAGCTTAAAATATAATTTATATATAGAAAAATTTAAATTGCTATAAATTGAAAAGTGTAGTAATTTAAATTTTTTTTAATGAAATAAATGTCTGATATGAAATATAATATTTGACTTTTTTTAAGTAAATATATTGACTTTTTTGCAATAATAATATTGACTTTTTTGCAGTAAAAATATAAAATATAAGTATATGTTATTTGGGGGAATAAAAAAATGTATGAAAGAGAGGTAAAAGAAAGAATAAAAAAAATTAATGATACATTCAAAGTATTAGTGGTAATAGGACCAAGAGAAGTTGGAAAAACTACTTTGCTTGAAAGTGTAATGCCAGAAAATATGACTAAAATTTCATTAAAAGATGAAATCTTAAGAAGAGAAGCAAAAGAAAATCCAAAAATATTTTTAGATTCATATCCTGCACCACTTTTTATTGATGAAGTACAATATGCTCCAGAGCTATTTCAATATATAAAAATGAAAGTTGATAAGGATAAGACAAGAGGACAATATTGGTTGTCTGGTTCTCAATTATTTGATCTTATGAAAAATGTCACAGAATCACTTGCAGATAGAGCTGGTATAGTTAAAATGAACAGTTTTACATATAGCGAAATTATGAGAAATACAAAAAAAGAAGCTTTTAATCCAGATAATCTAAAACAACGTAAATATATAGATGTAAATGAAATATTTGAACGAATTTTCAATGGAGGAATGCCAGAATTATATGATATAGAAAATATGGATAGAAATGATTTTTATTATTCATATATTGACAAATATATAGAAAAAGATATAAAAAAAATAGGCAATGTAGAGGCATTTAAAAAATTTATGAAGGCTGTTGCAATAAGAACAGGTACAAATCTAAATTATTCTGATATTGCAAATGATGTAGGAGTTTCAGTAAATACAATTAAAGATTGGTTTTCAATATTAGTAAGTATAGGACTTGTATATTTATTAGAACCATATTCATCAAATAAAATAAAAAGACTTACTCATATGCCTAAAATAATATTTATGGATTTAGGATTAGCTTGTTATCTAGCAAATTGGGAAAGTGCAAGAGCATTACAATTAAGTAATTTATCAGACAATTTTTTTGAATCGTATGTAATTTCAGAACTTATAAAATCATATGAAAATAAAGGAATACATTTAGAAATATCACATTTTAGAAATAAAGAAACGGAAGAAATTGATTTAATTATTTTTAAGAATAACACATTATACCCATTAGTAATAAAGAAAACAGCAAATCCTAGAAAAGATATGATAAAAAGTTTTAAACATCTTGAAAAAACAAATATGAAAATAGGAAATGGTGGAATTATTTGTTTATATGATAAACTAATGAAAATAGATGAAAAGAATTATATTATACCTATTTCTAGTGTAATAAATTAAAAAATAGTAAGATAAGAAAAGAGATAAAAAATAATTGAAAATAAGTAAATAAAAGTGTATCAGAACTTTATAAAAAGAAATTATATTATAAAATATGATATAATAATAAAAAGAAAGGTGTGTGAAAAAAATGACAACAAAAATATATTCAATTGATGAAATAAAAGCAATATTATATGAAATACTTAGTAATACAGAAGTTGAAAAAGCGATATTATTTGGATCATATGCGAAGAAAAATCCAAATCAAAATAGTGACATAGATATACTATTAGATAGTAAAGGAAAAGTTAAAGGATTAAAATTTTATGCAATAGTTGGAAAGATACAAGAAAAATTAAATAAAGAAGTTGATGTAATAGAGAAAATAGAAATAAATAAAAATTCTAAAATTGAAAAGGAAATAGAAAGAACAGGAGTAATAGTATATGAAAAGTAAAGATAATATAATATTAACAAAGATATTAAACTATATAAATGATTTAAAAGAATTTGTCGTTGGCTATGATCAAGAAAAATTTGAAAAAGATAAAAAAACTATAAACGCATGTGTTTTTAATTTAAGTCAAATAGGAGAACTTGCGGGAAAAATTAGTAAAGAAATTATAAAAGAAAATCCACAAATAGAATGGCAAGGTTTAAAATCTTTAAGAAATCGAATAGTACATGATTATGAAGGAGTAAATTTAAAAATGATATGGGGATTTTTAACAGAAGAACTTGATGAGTTAGAAAAACAAATATCAAATATAATGAACAAACAAAAATAAATGGTAAGAAATGAGTATTAAAAATGGAAGAAAAAAGATGTTTATTATGTAATAGACCATATAATTATAAATATGAAATGTTTGGAAGAGGATGCTTAGATAATTTATATGAATTATTGGGATTTGCTAAATCACCTAGAATAATATGGAATAAAGAATTGTATTTATGTACTAGAATAGCATGGAAAAATCATAAGTTTTTTCTTAGTAAAAAGAAAAAATATGTTTTAGCTCAAAAATATATTGCATTAACGTATCTAAACATGATGAACTATGAAGCTTTAAATGATGTAAAAGAAAAAGTTTCTAATGATATAAAAAATATCAAAACTTTTTCAAAAAATATAGTAGAGACGATTTCAGTTTCACTAAATGAAATATACAAATTGTTTAATTATACACAAAAATTTAATGAATTATTAAAAGAAGCTAAAAAAACTAATTGGGAAGAAGTAGATAAAGATGTAGCAGAGAACTTTATAAAAAGTATGAGTTTTATATTTGATTTAACAAAGAAAAACTCTCCTATTGCATATACAGTTTTTTATGCAATGCAATATACATTTTGGCAAGTTGTAGTGGTTGGAGGATTATTAGCAAATATGAAACTTTCAGCTAAATTATTATCGCATTCATTATCTTTATTTGGAAAGCAACCACAAGATTTATTGATTAATGATAAAGAAGTTATTGAAGATATACTAGAAAGTGAAGAATTTGATAATAAAATAAAAGAACTTATAAAAAAATATTGTAGTGAAAAAGATAAATTTAAGGATAATAGTGAAAATAATGAAGATTGTATAATTGAATTTAATAATAAAGATTTATTATTTGCTATACATGGTTCTCCAACAAGTATAGAAATTGAAAAAAACTTAGATAATACTTGGAAAGTAAATATGGTAATTGAAGATACTTATGATTTTACAGATTTTAAAGATTTAAAAGAATATGTAACATCTAATAAATCATTACTAATTAGTATATTTTCAAGCATACTAAACAATTTTGGAGTTGTTTCTAGTAAATATGGAGTTATAAAGTCATATAAAGTTACAATAAAAGTACAAAAGAATAATTTTGTAATAAAATAATAACTTTTATTAAACAAGGAGAAAATATGAAAAATAAAAAGATAATTATATATATATTATTAATAATTATAATTATTATAATTATTTCTCATTTATCTATATTTTTTTATAAAATAAAAGGTGACACAGATTATAAAAACTTGGGATTACAAATAGAAGATATTAATATAGAATATTGTACGAAATATGGTTTTGACAGGTTTGGAAAATATAAGGTATATAAAATAAAAAACTATTATAGTGATAGTATGGATACTTTTAGAAAACAATTAGAAAATAGTGATATATGGAGTAAAAATAAATATTATGAATATATAATGAAGGAGTTTTATGAAATTAGAGATGATGATGTAGTAGAAATAGATAGAGAAGATTTATATTATTATGAGAAGGGATATGCCATATTTGATTTAAAAAATGCAAAACTATATTATTTTGAAAATGGTCCTTTTAATCATCATAAAAATTATAGTGAGATTTTAGGTATAAAAACAAATAATTATAAAACAAGAGAAATATATAGTGTAAGAGGTGGTCCTCAGGGTGATGGTTTAGATTATTATACATATCAATTTACAGATGAACAAGGAAAAGAAGTAATAAAAACATTAGAACAAAGTCCAAAGTGGAACAAGAATAGACTAGAAGATGAAAAATTAGATGATTTTGAATACAATGAAGAAGTACTTTCAATAGAAAATGGATATTATCACTATGAAAAAGTGTGCAGAACAAGTGATGAATATAAAAAACATCATTTTACAGATGAAGAAGCAACCGGATGGGAAATAGGTGTTTATGACATAGATAATAATATTTTATATTATTATTGGACAAGTTATTAATAATATTATAAAATTTATAATAATTTAAAATAAAAATGTAAAAATTTGTAAAATAAAAAATCCTAGAAATTTCCAGATTAAAATTATAAATTATGTGCATCATATATATTGAAAAAGAAAATTAAAAATTGATTTATTTTATTTAAATTAATTTTTAAACTTTTTTAATAGAAATTCAGGAGGTGAATGACATGGCAAGCTCAAACAGCAATTACAAAGCAGTTCCAGAAGCTACAGATGCATTAAATAAGTTTAAATATGAAGTAGCTAATGAAGTTGGTGTTTCTTTAAAAGATGGATACAATGGTGATTTATCTTCAAGAGATGCTGGAAGAATAGGTGGAAATATGGTTAAGAAATTAATTCAAAAAGCTGAATCTGAAATGAAATAGTTTTTGAATAAACTTAACAAAATTTATTAAGAAAATATAAACGTAAGAATATTATTTAATTTTGAAACAAGGGATTGCTCTAAAGGTAATTCCTTGTTTTTTTGTCTAAAACATTGGCATTTTTTAAAATAAATTATAAATTTTTAACAAATAATCTAAAAATAACTAGTAAAAATCTTGCACAACTGAAAAAATAGTGGTATAATAGTTTATGTTATAAATTAACACACTAGGAGGAGGTGCAAAAATGCCAAACATTAAATCAGCTATAAAGAGAGTAAAGATCGCAGAAAAGAAAACATTAAATAACAATATGGTTAAATCAGAATATAAGACAGCTGTTAAAAAATATGAATCAGCAAATGCTAAAGGTGATAAAAATGCTGAAGAATTGTTAAGAGCTGCTAAAAAGAAAATAGATCAAGCAGCATCAAAAGGAGTTATTTCTAAAAATGCAGCTTCAAGAAAAAAATCTAATTTAGATAAGAAGTTAGCAGTAAAAACAGAAAAGGCAAAAAAAGCTCCAGCTAAGAAAACAGTTGTAAAAGAAGCTGAAACTAAAAAGCCAGAAGTAGCAGAAGAAAAGAAAGAAAAAACAGAAACAAAAAAATCTGCTACAAAAACAACAACAGCAAAAAAAACAACAAAAACTGCTACAAAGACAACTAAAAAAGCAGAATAATTAGTTTTTATACTTATAAAAATATGTGCATCTTAAGATGCACATATTTTTTGTAAAATTTTTTTAAAATGATTGAATAAGTATCATAAAAAAATATAATTAATTTGAAGTATTGCGTAGCGCTCAAGCACGAAGTGCGCGAATGGAGCGAAAGTGACTTGTCACTTTATAGCGACAACAAAATACGAAAATTAATTATATTTTTTTAATATTACTTTATTTTTTAATACTATATTTTTTCAGCAAGTATTCTTGCAAGATAAACTCCAGAGCACGATGCCATCATAAGTCCACGAGTAAGACCTCCGCCATCTCCAATAGAATACAATCCTTTAATATTAGTTTCAAGATTTTTATCAATAATAACTTTATTACTATAAAATTTTATTTCTGGACCATATAATAAATTAGTTGGATTTGCAAAACCTTCAACAACTTTATCCATTTGTTTAATAAATTCTAATATATCAGTCATTGTTCTATAACCTAGAGCGAAAGTAATATCGCCTGCTACAGCTGATTTTAGTGTAGGAACGACTTCATTATTTTCAAATTCTTCTTGCCAAGTACGTTTTCCACGATAAATATCTCCAAGTCTTTGAACAACAACATTTCCGTTTCCTAATTCATTTAAATTTTTAGCCACATTTCTACCATATTCAATAGGCTTATTGAAAGGATAGTTAAAATGATGAGAAACTAAGATTGCTAAATTGGTATTAGTACTTTTTCTATCCTTATATGAATGACCATTAACTAAAGTTAAATTGTTATCATAAACTTCTGGAGCAACAAAGCCACTAGGATTTTGACAAAAAGTTCTAACTTTATCACCGAAAGGGTAGGGATGACCAATGAATTTTCCTTCATACATGTATTTGTTTATGTCTTTCATAATTTCATCAGGAAGTTCATATCTTATTCCAATATCAACAATTCCAGCTTCTGTTTTTATATTATGTTTTGAACATAAATCTGTAAGCCAATTTGCTCCTTTTCTTCCAACAGCAATAACAACATTATCTGCATAAATTTCTTCTAATGGAGCATTTTCATCATTTACTGAATTAGAATCTTTAATTTTTACACCTTTTATCTTGTCATTTTCAATAATTATATCATCAACCATACAATTGAATCTCATATTTACATTATTGTCTGCAAGATGTTTTTCTATTCTAACATAAAGCTCATGACTTTTTTCTGTACCTAAATGTCTTATAGGAATACTAATTAAGTTAATTCCATTCTTTTTGGCTTTATCATAATATTTTTTTATTTCATCTTTAAATTCTGTACCTTCTAATTTTTTATCAGCTCCAAAATCAAGATAAATTTTATCAGTATAGTCGATTAAATCTTTAGTTTCTTGAACGCCAATATATTTATGTAGTTCACCACCAACATAAATATCATCATCTTCAGGGTTATATAAAGAAAGTTTTCCATCAGAAAATGCACCAGCTCCTGAAAATCCACTTGTAATATTGCAAAAAGGTTTACATTTTACACATTTACCAGCTTTCTCAATAGGGCAAGAACGATTTTCAACTTCTTTTCCTTCTTCGATTAATAAAATATTTTTAGCTTTGTTAAGTTTTGTAAGTTCATAAGCTAAGAAAACTGAACTAGGACCCATTCCTATAACAATTACATCATATTTCATAAAAGTTTAATTCCTTTCTTCCGTCAAACACAAGACGTATATATTAATTAAAAATGTTACGTATATCTTATGAAAAAATTTAATTCTTTCGTCATACAAAATGCACATCTTAATTATTAATTCTTTCACTACACACTAGACGCCCATAAATTTTTTTGCATATAAAAAGAGAGATATAATGTTAAAAATCTCTCTTTTGTATATTTTTACTTAGGCTTCTGGTTCAAGCATACCAAAGTTTTTGCCGTCTTTTAATTTATATATAACATTTACCTTATTAGTATCTACATTGATAAAAGGTAAAAATTTATTTTTAACATCTTCTTCAAGTATTAGTTTAGCATCTTCTGGAGTAAGAGGTTTAATACTATAATATATTGTTTTAATTATTTCTCCATCTAAATCTAAATTATCATTTTCTGATTGTGAAGCTTGGAATCTAATTGTATCTGTCATGTTTTGTCTATCTTTTTTTGTTTTTATTTTTCTAATTTGTCCTTCTAATATATCAATATCCTTATCAACAGAAGAGTATAAGTCCTTACTTGCTGTAACAGCTTTTATAACTTCACTATCATAAGTTACCCTGATTTCAGCAACTTGTTCATTTCCTTCTATTTTGAGTGTAGCTGTTGCGTCAAATTCATCTCCTATATATTTTGATATTTTACTAACTTTATCTTCAATATAATTTCTAATTGAGTCAGTCAAATCGAAATCTTTTCCTGTTATGTTTAAATTCATAAAAAATTCCATTCCTTTCTTGCTTCGCTCGAAGGCACACATAGAAATGAAAACCTTGAGTTCGAAGCATA
>CANPZY010000029.1 GCA_947588945.1 uncultured Clostridia bacterium | reverse complement strand
GGCTTCATAGCTCAGTTGGTAGAGCAGAGGACTGAAAATCCTTGTGTCAGTGGTTCAATTCCACTTGAAGCCACCATAAAGGGAACGATACTTTTTTGTATCGTTTTTTTCTATTGTAAAACAATTTACATAATTTGATTTTTAGAACTAAATTTGATATAATATAAAACATACAGTTTATGATACTGTTTATATATATTTCTTTTTAACTCTAGCTTAATAGCTAGTTAATATATATTACATACATTTTTATAAAAGGAAAAGTAATGCGAAGGTGAGTGTGGTTGTGCAATTTTACTATTAAGGAGGGAAACTAAATATGAGTAATACAAGAAAAAAAGCGAGGTAAAAAAATATCGAGAACCAAATAATCTGCGTGGTACCACAACTATATTGGAAATAAAAGTAAAGCCTCTTGACTTACTCACAGAGTTTTTAAAAGTGATGGAAGACCCGGTACAGGAGTATATTGATAAAGTTATGTATGCTCAAAAAAGTAACTACGAGGAAGCTCTTATGTTGTTAAGAGAGTATGTATGCCAATCAAAAAAATAATATATAAAATGTAGTAATTATATAATAGGCAAAGTTATTTCTTTGTCTATTATTTTTTTTTTGTAAAAATTGTAAAATAAATGAAACAATGTTATGTAAAAAATAGCTTGAAAAAAATTAATATAATTGATATGATGAAGAATAGCAAAATAAAGGAGGATAAAATATGAAAAATACACTAAAAGTAATACTTGGTTTTAGTATAGTATTTTCATTATTGATTGGAAGTGTATCAGTTCTAGCAACGGATATTGCTAATGAAATAGCTAATAATCAAATTGAAGCAACAAATACAGTTCAAAATAATGAACTTACAGAAAACTTAAATACAAGTATGGATACAAGCTCTGAAATACATGAAGAGTTAAAAGAAGAAACAAATTTAGCAAACATAATGAGTACAGCGTTAGATCAAGATAATTCATATGAAATTGCAACAATAGGCGCAGAAGGAAAACTTTATGTTAGCATTGATTTAAGATTGCCACAGGCTAATCAAGATAAAATAGAATCATCTATATTTAATGTTTTATTAAAGAAAGATGGCATAAAAAAATATGAAGCCGAGTTTTATAAGGGCTTTAGAGAAAGAAAAGACGAAACAAAATTATATTATACATTTAATAATGTTGAAGTGGGATCTTATGTATTAGAAATATCAGGAAAATCTGCTAAAAGTGGATATGTTACATATACACAAAATGTAAATATAAAATCTAATACAATATCAGAATTAAATCTTACAAATGGATATAAAGAAGATGCAGTAGACATATTAGAAAAAAATCAAATAGGTGTCTTAGCAATCGGAGACGTAACAGGTGATGGAAAAATTGTAGGATACAATTTTGATGGAACAGTTTCAGATAGTAAAACACCAAATGATGAAGAAAAAATGATAGAAGCTTTAAATAAAATGTCAAAAGATTCAACCTATGATTTAAATGGTGATGGAAAAGTTGATATTGTTGATTTATCATACATATCGATAAATAAAAATAAAGCATATATTGGTGGACATATTTTAGAAAGCATTGATATATCCGATGCAAGTGTGGAAGTAGATACATCAACAAAAGTAGAGCATGGAGATGTTAAAGATATTTTAGAAAATAATGATAAATATATAACTTTAACTCCTGTAGATCCAAATGCTGATATATCAGAAGAAAATGCAGTTGAAATAACACTTGATTTAGGAGAAAATATTCAACCAGAAACTCAAGAAATAACAATAGCACCTTCTCAAAATCCAGAAAATAATATTGAAGGCGGAACAATTAATATTGAGTTAGAAAATGGTGAAAATATTCAAGCTATAATTAAAAAGCCAGAAATCAAAGCAACAGAAATTGCAAAGGTTGCAAAATATGCTTCAAGTACATCTGTTAAACCAATTGCAACTGTATATGCACAAATAGAACCAGATGGAACTATTTCAGTAGACTTAGGAAAAAAAGTTGCAGTAAAGAAAATTACAATTAAAGTTACAGCAACTAAAAGTAATAAATTTGCTGATATAGCAAAAGTTGAGTTCTTAAATGGAAATGTTGATAGAATTCCAGCACCAGAACTTGAAATCCCAAAAATAACTGGTTTTGATGCATCAACAGGGGAAAGTTTTACAGTTACTTGGGAGAACATGGTTAATGTAACAGGATATGAAGTAAAAATTAGAGCCATTACTAAAAATGATGGTGAACAAACGGAAATATATAATGTAGATGGAAATTCTATTACAATAAGTGATTTCCATGGAGGAATTAAAGACAATATACCAGCGACATATTATGTATCTGTTCAATCTGTAAATGGTGAATGGAGAAGCGGATATAGTGATGAAACAGCAGTAGAAGTTAAATCAGTAAAGAGACCAGGAAAACCAGATTATGTAACTGTAAAAGGTGGAGTAAAGAAATTAGAAGTTTCTTGGAAGAAAATGAATTCGACAGATTCATATAGAGTTTACTATAGAAAATATAATGAAGGTGATTACATAGAAGCAACAAAAGGCATGACATTGACAGAGCCTAAATTAACTATAGAAAACTTAGAAGATAGTCAAAGATATCAAGTATATGTAATTGGTGTAAATAGTATTGGAGACAGTATACCATCAGATGTTGCAACAGGAGAAACATCAAATATTCTTCCAGCGCTAATGCCAAATTATAAGTTGATTAATACTCCTAAAGGAGAAGGAAAGCTTACAAACCATATTGTTAGTGCAACGAAAAGACAAATGGGAGAAATGAGAGAAAGTCCTTTAGATAATGATAACTCAGGAAATATAATAGCTAATTCAGCAAAAGGAACAGTTGATAATGATTATAATTCATATTTTTATGTAGAAGATTTTGATTTTGGAGGACATTATCCAAGTTTAGAAGGAAAAGGTATTGTAGTCCAATTTGATCATGAATATGAAATGTATTATTTTGCATTTGCACAAATAGAAAATTTAGATACATTTAGTAAAGCAAATATATACTATAAAGATATGGAAACGGATAAAATGGTAGGTCCTATCTCAGCTTCACAAGTTATTACAAAAACTGATGAAAATGGAAGACAGTATTATGTTATAAAATTAGCAGAACCAATAAAAACAGATACAGTACAAATAAGTGTAGGTAGACCATATAGTTATTATTATAAAATTACAATTGCAGAATTACGTTTCTATGAATATGACTCATTAGAACATGACATATACAATCTTTATGAAGATCAAATGCATACAACATTAAAAAATACAGTAACTAAACAAACATTAGATGATTTACAAAAGAGATTAGATACAAAAGACGATATAAGTGGAGAATATCATCCAGAAAAAGAAAGCTTACAAAAAGAGTTAGATTTAGCAAAAGTACTATTAAATAATCCTGGATTAAATGATGTAGTAAAAATTGATACAACTATTACAAAATCAAAAGATGGACATATAACATTTAGAGGCGGATTAAATGCTTGGCAACCATTAGGAGTAGTAGGAAGTAGCAACAAAACTATAAAAGTATATGTTGGAAATCCAAATAAACAAAATGGAGATGCTACAAACCTTGATTTAATTTTGACACAATATTATCCGGAAGCAGCAAATTGGTATAAAGTAGCAAGGACATCACTAAAAGTAGGATTAAATGAAATTACATTACCAGCAATTGATAGCTTGGATAAAGAGAGTGGAGGTTCTTTATATATTGAGTATAAAGGAAACAATCCAAATGAAGTTTATGGTGTAAGAGTAGATGGTGGAGAAAAAATACCAGTTTTAGATTTAACTAAGATAGATAGAGAAGATTATAGTGATGATTCAGCATATGAGCAAGCTAGAAAAGATGCAGTTAAAGCTTATGTAACAGAATTAGAAAGTGTAGTACCAAATCTTCAAAATGCACATGAAAGCCATCAGTCAAGTGAAGTAAAAGAATTAAATTATGAATATGATAAGAAAAAATGTATTTTAGGTGCAACTGAAATAGTCCTTGATCAAATGATGTACTCAGTATCATCTGAACAAATCTTTGAAGGATTAAAAGATGCAACTACAACAGATGAAAAAACAGATAAATTATATAATTCATTAGTTGCAATGGAAGATATGATAGATTTATTCTATTCACACAAAGGATTAAATAAAGATACTACTGAAAGAGATAGTAATACTTATCCTTCAAGTAGATTAAATATACGTTATCATCAAATGTTTGATGGAGCTGCAATGTATGCGGGTGGACTTCACATTGGAATCGATTGGGGAGATGTACCAACATTATCAAAAGGTGTTCCAATGACAACTGATGATGAAGGAAAATATCAAAATGGTAATTACTTTGGATGGGGTATATCACATGAAATAGGACATATCATTAATGAAAGTGCTTATGTTCATGGAGAAGTTACAAATAACTACTTCTCAGTGTTATCACAAGCAGAAGATACGAATGATTCAGTTCGTTTCCAATATCCAGAAGTTTATAAGAAAGTAATGTCAGGAAAAACTGGTAAAGCTCAAAATGTATTTACGCAATTAGGATTATATTGGCAGTTACATTTGGCTTATGATAAAGGTGGATATAACTTTAAAACATATGATAATTATGAAGAACAACAACAAAATCTTATATTTGCAAGAATGGACTCTTATGCACGTAAACCATCATTAGCACCTAAAGCAGAAGAAGGTGGAATTGAGCTTAAATTATTAGGTTCAGGAGATGAAGACAATAGAGATAATAACTTAATGAGACTTGCGTGTGCAGGAGCACAAAAGAACATATTAGAATTCTTTATAAAATGGGGTATGACTCCAAATGAAGATACAATTAAATATGCAGAACAATGGGATAAAGAAGATAGAGCAATCTATTTTGTAAATGATGAAGCGAGAGCTTATGAATTAGCAGGTGGTTCTGCAATGTCAGATGGAACGAAAGTTACTGCATCTGCAGAAATAGTTACAGAACAAGATTCAAAAGATACTGCTAAAGCTACAAACAAAGTTAAATTAACAATAAATAATGATAGTACAAATAAAGAAGCAATGCTAGGATATGAAATTATTAGAACATATATGGATAATGACGAAGAGAAAACAATTCCAGTAGCATTTGTTACAATTGATAATCCAAATAATGGAGAAGTAACTTATATTGATACAATAGAAACATTCAACAATAGGGTATTTACTTACAAAATTACAGGATATGATAAATATCTTAAAGCAACAGAACAAACAGTACTTTCTCCAATTAAGGTAGAACATGATGGAACAATTGGTGGAAAAGAAGATTGGATAGTCACTACAAATCTTGTATCTGATTCTGATAAGAGTATAAAAGATAGAGATTCAAAAGATGTTGATGTATCTGATGGAGCACAAACTGTAAAAGCAGTATCAGAATTAGTTGATAATAATTATGATATAGAATATAATGGAAAGACTGAAAATAATGAAAAAGCACAAATAACTATAGAATTAGAAGAATCTAAAAAAATAATTGGATTTAAATATACATCAAAAGAAGAACTTTTAGACTATAAAGTAGAAGTCAGTGAAGATGGAAAGAATTGGTCAGAAGCAAAAGTAGTTGATACACCAATAATTCAAAAAGTTATAAAATCAATAGCAAATCTATTCTCAGCAAATGGAAAAGAAACAAGAGCGGTTTACTTTGGAGAAGATGATAGATTAGATTTATATAATGCAACATTTATAAGATTTACAATGAATGATAGTAGTGTTTCATTAAATGAAATTGATTTAATTGGTCAGACTGGAGATAATGTTGATTTTGTAAAGACAAAAGATGAAACATATAGTGGCTTTGGAAAATTAAAGACAGAAGTGGTTTTAGGTACAAGTGATGAAACTCATAAACAAGTTACAATTCCAGCAGGTTCAATTGTATTTACCGGTATTTATAAAGGTAATCCAGCATATAATGCATTAAAATTGTGGGATGAAGAAAATAACTTGTTAGTAGGATCAAATCAAACATTCTTTGCAGAAGAACTTAAAGATGGAGACATGATAACTGATGTAAAAGAAGGTATATGGATTTATTGGTTAGAACAATATATCTATATGAAAGATGGAGAACAAGTTGATGAAGATACAGAAGGAGCTGAACAAGTTGAAAATCCTATGTATAAAAAATTCTCTGAACCAAATGATAAGACATCTGTAAGAGCAGAACTATATCGTATAGATGATGCACAAGAACTTACAGGAGAAAGAATAACTAGTGATACTTACCGTATGTCAATAACTTCATTACCTGACATAACTCTTACAACTCAAGGAGAAGTTAATAAAGGTAATTAAAATAATAGTTAATAAAGTAATAATTATTTCAAATATATTTAAGGTTCATAGATGAACCTATGGACCTTAGATATATAAAAAAGAAAGGGGAACTTATATGAAATCAAGAAAAAAGATAGTACTTACTTTAATTTATAGTATAGTAGTCCTTCTAATTATAGTTACAGGTTTTTCACTAGCAAATTCAAATGTCACTAAAAGTGCTGGTAATAAATATGAAAGTAACTTTTCTCCAACAGGAGATAGAACTTATGTAAGATTAGATCGTACTGCAAATGATAAAGTTGATGTTTATCTTGAAATGGCAGATTCAACAGTAATTAATGAATCAGAGAAAGAAAAATCAGGCGTGAGTGTGGCATCATTCCAGATAGGTTTAAATATAGATGTAGACTTAGAAAAGAAAGAAAATTCAGCAGTAAATTTTCAATTTGATGACGAATTATTAAAAAATAATGAAACATATTGTAAATTAAGAACGACAACAAAGGAACCTATTACTGAAACATATTCATCTAGCGAGGGTGATGAAGAAACAGTAACAAAAACAGTAGGACAAAAATTACATATTTTTTATGTTGGAACAAAAGAATTAAATGATGCAAATAAATTGGATGGAATAAAAATAGGAACAATTTCTTTTGATAATTTTGAAAATGAGGAAACTATATCAATAAAACCAGATACTGAATTTACGAAAGTAGCCTCGATTAATCATAGTGAGACAAAAGTAAATATACTAGAAGAAGATACACTAAGTGATTTAATAATAAATCCAGAAGAAGATGAACCAGTTATAACTCCAGATAGCAATGAAACTGAAAATCAGACATCAAATAATACTGCAAATGAGACAGAAGACCCAGCAGTAGACGGCAATACAGTAAATAATGTGATAGATGGTAATATAACTGCTCGGTGCAGAAGATAATCCAGATGATTCTAATATATCTACTAATGATAAAGATAATCCAGATAATTCTAATATAGTTAATAATGCTGGAAATAATTCATCTGTACTAAAAACAGGAGATATTGCTATAAAATTATTTGCAACATTAATGATTGTATCATTAGTAGGAATTGTAGCTATATTAATAATAAAAAAACGTAATAAATAATTTTTAATATAAAAAATGTAAAAAGAAAGATGAATATATTTGTCTTTCTTTTTTATAAATATAATAATATAAATTTTTGTGCTTTTTAACAGAATATATTATCCTTAGAAGTAAAATCAGTATATATACGTAAATTGTGGTCAAGTGAAAAATTAAATGCAACTTGTAATTAAAAAAAATTGTAATATTATTGTAAAAATATTATATAAATGATACAATAGTGGTGTTATATATTCCTATAAAGGAGGAGAGATATTTGAAAGAAATAGAAAATATTTTAGGAATACATAATGTTAAGTATAATGAGCCAATGAGTAATCACACAACATTTAAGGTGGGAGGACCAGCAGAAATTTATGTTGAAATAGATTCTATAACAAAGTTAGAGAAAGTAATAGAAATTTGTAAGAAAGCGCAAATAAAAATTAACATTATAGGAAATGGAAGCAATCTACTTGTTTCAGATGATGGAGTAAAAGGCATAGTAATAAGATATATAGCAAATGAAGTGAACATAAATAAAAAAAATGGAAAGGTAGTTTGCAGTGCAGGAGTGTTAAATAGTGTTTTAGCACAAGAACTATTTGAAAATGAATTATCAGGATTTGAGTTTGCAGCTAGTATACCAGGAACAATAGGTGGAGCTACATACATGAATGCTGGAGCCTTTGGAGAAGAAATTAAAAATATAGTAGATTATGTAAAATACATTGATATAGAAAAAGCGCAATTAGATATATTACAAAAAGAAGAATTAGAATTTTCATATAGAAAATCTATATTTCAAAAAATGAAAGTTGTAATAGTTGAAGTAGGTATGCAATTTATTAAAGGAGATAAACAAATAATTGCAGACAAAATGAATGAATATAAAAAAATTAGAATTGAAAAACAACCATTAGAACTAAGAAATGCTGGAAGCACTTTTAAAAGAGGAGAAGATTTTATTTCAGCAAAAATAATAGATGATGCAGGGCTAAAAGGATATACAATAGGAGGAGCTCAAGTTTCTACGAAACATTCTGGATTTATTGTAAATACAGGAAATGCGACAGCAAAAGATATTTTACAATTAATAGATTATGTTAAAAAAGTTGTTTACGAAAAATATGGAAAAATTTTAGAAACAGAAATAATTTATTTAAAATAAAGATATATGAAATATAAGCTTTAAAGAAGTGAGATTACGAGTTAGAAATGAGGAAATTTTTATAATGAAGGGATTTTTTAAGTGGTTTAATAATAAAGCTAAAATAAAAAGGTGGATATTATTAATTTTAATTGGAGTTTCATTAGTTTGCTTTGGAATAGCAAAATTAATAACTAAGAAAACACTAGATGTTAAAGAAATAATAATGATAGTAGTATCATTTGTAATAGGATTTACAGCAGTAGTTCTAGGATTAGTTTACATGCAAAAAAGAATGTTAGAATTGCTAGTAGAAGAAAGTGATACAAGAAAAGAATCAAATAATGTAAATACACTTATATTTAATAAAAAAGTATACAATCAAGGACCTAAAATTGTAGTTATAGGTGGAGGAAGTGGATTAAATACAGTACTTAGAGGACTTAAAAATTATACAGATAATATTACAGCCATTGTTACTGTATCAGATTATGGAGAAACGCCAACTGATTCTAGAAAAGCATTAAAAGTATTACCGTTAAATGATATAAAAGAGAGTTTAATGGCATTAGCTTATGATGAAAAAGAAATGGAAAAATTATTAAATGTTGAATTTGATGATGGAAAATTAAAGAGTTTATCATTTAGTGATATATACTTTTTAGCAATGGACAAAGTATATGGCAACTTTGCAAAATCGATAGAACAATCAAAAAGTGTATTTAATATGACAGGAACAGTATTACCTGTTACATTAGAACCAATAAGTATATGTGCAGAATTAGAAGATGGAACAGTTGTAGAAAATAGAGAAAAGATTCCAGAAATAGTGGCACAGACTACAAATCAAATAAGTAGAGTTTATATTAGTCCTACTAATACTAAACCAGCTCCAGGTGTTATAGAGGCAATAAAAGATGCAGACGCAATTATAATAGGGCCAGGCAGTCTTTATACAAATGTTATACCTAATTTGTTAGTAAAAGGAATTGCAAAAGCAGTTAAAGATTCTAAAGCAATTAAAGTTTATATAAGTAATATAATGACAGAAATGGGACAAACAGACGAATATAATTTATCAGATCATATAAAAACAATAGTTGATTATGTAGGAGAAGGAATAATTGATTATTGCATATATGATACAGGTGAAATTATTCCGGAATTTATACACAAATATAATGAAGAAGGAAAAGATATAGTTATTCCAGATGTACAAAAAGCAAAACAATATGGAGTAAAATTAATTCAAAGAAACTTATCAAATATAGAAGATGATAAAGTAAGACATGATTCAGATGTCATTGCAAGTACCATCATTCAATTAGTATGTGATGAGCTTAAATTTGAAGATATGCAAAATGATAGCCAATATATGATGTTAAGTTCTAAGCTAAAGGAATCAAAAAGAAAGATACATAAAAGAGAAAGAGCAGAAAGAAAGTTTAGAAAATCTGGAAGAAAACAATTTGAAAGAAGAGATGATGATAGTAAATTTAAATTAAAATACAAAGATAGAATAAAAGCAATAAAAGAGAGTGATAAAAATATAGAAGAAAAGAAGAAAAAGGCAGGTAAATCTAGATTAAGAAAAATTGCAGACTTAGATTCAGACAATAAATATGAAGAAATTATAACAAAACAAGAAACAGCAGGAGTTAAGTTATTTGATGCAGTTTCTCAGATTGGAATAATAAAAAATGATAATGAAGAATTAAATAAAGAAGATAAAGATAACAAAGATATAGAAGAAATAGAAGCTAAAAAGAGAGAAGAAATTAGAAAAATATTAGATGCAAAGAAAAAGGCTGTAGCTAAAAGTAGACAAATTGAAGCAAAAGAAAAAATGAAAGAAAAGAAAGAAAGAGAAAGAAGAAATAAAATAGAACTAGCAAAGAAAAAAAAGCAAAAAGAAGAAAAAGAAATGTTAAAGAAGAAAAAACAAAAATTGGAGTCAAAAAAGAAAAAAGAAAGTAGCAATACAACAAATCAGCCAAAAAGAATGAAGTAATATAAAAAAATTCAAAAGAAATAAGAGTAGGAGTAACAGATGAAAGAGTGGATAATAACAAATGGAATTGGAGGATTTGCTTCATCAACGGATTATGGTGGAATGAATACAAGAAAGTATCATGGATTATTGATTTCAGCAATGACTCCACCATATAATCGTAAATTAATATTATCAAAATTAGATGAAAGTATAGAGATTAACGGAAAAAAGATTAATTTGTATACTAATGAAGCAAATGGAGAAATAACAGATGGTTATAAAAGTCTAATTAAATTTGAA
This sequence comes from uncultured Clostridia bacterium, assembly GCA_947588945.1. Taxonomy (GTDB): domain Bacteria; phylum Bacillota; class Clostridia; order TANB77; family CAG-508; genus CAG-793. The sequence goes on along the minus strand of CANPZY010000029.1, from coordinate 8,109 downwards.
AAAGATATAATACCAATTTATACATATAAGGTATCTAATGTAATAATTGAAAAGTCAATATGTATGATACATGGAAAAAATGCAGTAGCAGTTATTTATAGAGTTGCAAATCAAAAGAAAAAAATAAAATTAAATATAACACCAGTTATAAATAACAGAGATTTTCATTCATTAAGCAATACAAGAGACTTTAATTATACACAAGAGGTTTCAGAAAAATTAGATGAAGTTAAAGTTAAATTTGAGGACTTGAAAGTTAATTTGTATGTTAAAGATGCAAAATATGAGAAAAAAGAAAATGACATTTTTTATAATATGCAATATAGAATAGAAAAAGAGAGAGGGTTCGATTATAGTGAGAATCACGCAATTCCAGGAACTTTTACAATTGAAATAAATCCTAATGAAGATAAGGAAGTAGTATTTTTATGCTCTGTAGATGGAAAATATGGAATTAACCCTAAAGAAATGCCTAAATATACTAGCAAAAGGATTATAGATGAAGAATTAAAAAGAATAAATGATCAAATATCTGATTCACAATTACTTACAAAAACACCAAAAAAAGCTGGAGAAAAAGAAGTATATAAAGATTTAGTAAAAAAATATATAGTAGCGACAGATAATTTTATAGTTTACAAAAATTCTACAAAATTACATACTGTTATTGCAGGATATCCTTGGTTTAATGAATGGTTTAGGGATACATTAATTTCATTTGAAGGATTGTTATTGATACCAAAGAAATTTGATATAGCAGAAGAGGTATTACTTGGCTGTATAAAAAATATAAAAGATGGTTTAATTCCAAATGGTTACTCTGAATATACTGGAAGACCATTATATAACAGTGCGGATGCTTCACTACTATTTTTTGAAGCAGTACAAAAATATATAGACTATACTGGAAATTATGATTTTGTAAAAGAAAAATTATATAAACACATGAAAACTATAATAAATAATTATATTGATGGAATAAATATTTCAGACAATAATATTTATTTAGACGATATAGATTATTTAATAGTATCAGGGACTCCTAAAACACAAAATACTTGGATGGATGTTAAAATAGATAATAAAGTAATAACTCCACGAAATGGAAAAGCTGTTGAAATAAATGCTCTATTTTATAATGCATTAAAAGTAATGCAAAACATTAATAAAAACTATGGAAATAAGATTGCTCAAATGGAATATGCTTATATTGCAAAAAAATGCAAAAAATCTTTTGAAAAATCGTTTTATAATATAGATAAAAAATGCTTATATGACGTAATTGGAGATGATAAAATAAGACCAAATCAATTATTTGCGATTTCATTATCATATCCAGTATTAGACTGCAATGATACAGTTGCAAAAGAAATGTTTATAACAGTAACAAAAAAAATTTTAAATAAATATGGTTTAATGACACTTGCAAAAGATGAGGAAGGATTCATACCAAAGTATGAAGGAAACTCTTATGAAAGAGATTGTTCATATCATCAAGGAACAATATGGCCATGGCTTTTAGGTATATATTATAATGCACTTAAAAACTTAATAAAGTATGATGAAGACGAAGAAAATAAAGAGAATTTAAAAAAGACATTAGCAGAATTTAAAGAAAATGTAGCAAATGTTTTTACAAATGAATTGATAAACGGAAATACTTATGGAAGTATTTGTGAAGTGTATGATGCAATAAGACCAAAACAAGGAAAAGGAGCTTTTGCTCAAGCTTGGAGTGTGGCAGAAGTATTTAGAATATTGTTTGACAAATAGGAGAAAAAATTGATTTATTTATTATATGGTGAAGATAATTACATAAAAAATGAATTATTAAAAAAGATAAAGAAAAATTTTTCAGAATTAACACTTGGAATTAATTATATTATGATTGATGAAAATAATATAGATAATTTGATTTCAGATCTAGAAATTCCGGCTTTTGGATATGATACTAAATTAATAGTTACTAAAGACTGCAATTTAGTAAAAAAGAAAAGTATAGTTGGAGAAAAACTTGCAGATTATATACAAGATAATGATATTGAAGGGGTAGAATTTGTAATTATTGAAAATGAAATAGATAAAACAACATCATTATATAAAATATTGCAAAAAAAAGGCACAATAAAAGAATGTAATGAAAAAAAGCCATTTGAGTTAATTACGCAAATAAAAAAAATTGCATCTGCTTATGGTGTAGAAATAAAAGAAAAAGAAGCACAGTATTTTATTGAATGTGTTGGAACAAATATGGAAGACATAATAAATGAATTGCGAAAATTAATAGAATATGAGGGAAAAGGAAATACAATAAAAAAAGAAGATATAGATTCTCTTACAATAAAAAAATCAGAAAGTGTAATATTTGATTTAACTGATAATTTAGGAAAAAGAAATATAAAAGAAGCTATTAATGTGCTACATAACTTAGAATACTCTAAAGAACCAGTGCAAAAAATATTAATAATGCTTTACAAACATTTCAAAAAATTATATATTGTAAAACTTTCAGATAATAGAAATGTCGCTGAAAATTTAAAATTAAAACCAAATCAAATGTTTTTGGTTACAAAATATCAAACACAAGCTAAATATTTTGAAGAAAATGAATTAAGAAAAATTTTAGAAGAATTTATTAATTTAGACGAAAAATCTAAAAATGGAAATGTAGATTTAGATGTGGGATTAGAGTCAATACTTTGTAAATATTGTTCATAAGTTATATAAAAAAGCAAAAAAATGAAAATTATAATATTTTGCAGTTGTGCGTAGCGCTCAAGGGCGAAGCCCGCGAATGGAGCAAAAAAGTGATTTATCACTTTTTTTGCGACAACAAACAACAAAAAAATATTATAATTTTCATTTTATTTTATTTTAATGTATTGAATAAAATCTGATTCTTTTTATCATAATAAATATAGAAAAATAAAGGTTTATGGGAACCTTTTAAAAACCTAAATTTATTATGTGAGGAATAGGATTTTTTTATGTATGATTTTAGAACAGATTTAGCAGATGAAAGAGCACAGATTTGCAAAGAAACTTATAAAAAGAAAGACTTAGATGGCATAGAAACTGAAAATAAAAAAATATCTGATAAATTAGAGATTACGAGAGTAAAGATTTTAAATGAAGAGGGAAGCAGGAAAATAGATAAAAGAATAGGAACATATACTACAATAAATATAAAAGATATTGAGATTATTGATAAAGATGAAATTGAAGAAGCTTTTAGGTTACTAGCTCAAGAATTAAAAAGTTTAATAAAAGATAAAGATGGACCAGTACTTGTTGTGGGGCTTGGAAATGAAGATACAACAGCGGACTCAGTAGGACCAAAAGTAATAAAAAATCTTGAAATAACAAGACATATTTTGAAATATAAACCAGAGCTATTAAAAGAAGGAACCAAAGAAATAAGTGCAATAGCACCTCGGTGTATTAGGAACAACAGGTATTGAAACACAAGAAATTATAAAAGGTGTAGTAGAAAAAATAGATGTAGGATTAATTATTGTAATTGATGCACTTGCTTCAAATAATATTTCAAGATTATTAAAAACAATACAAATCTGTGATACAGGGATAATACCAGGTTCTGGAGTAGAAAATAAAAGAAAAGAAATAAGTATGGAAACAATGGGAGTTCCAGTAATAGCTATTGGTGTGCCTACAGTTGTAGAAGCGGCAACAATTGTAGCAAATACTTTTGATATATTAATTGAAAAGTTTGATGAATTTGATTTTTTAAAGGATTCAAGTTATGAGGACAAATATAAATTAATAAAAACAGTATTAGAACCATCAAAATATAATTTAGCAGTAATGCCAAAAGAAATTGATGATTTAGTTGATAACATGAAAGAGATAATTTCAAATGGAATTAATTATGCTTTAAGTGTTAATCATACTTAAAAATTTTTTAGTGTCAAATACAATAATAATTAATTATATTTGAAGTGTTAATTATAATAAAAATCAATTATATTTGAAGAATTAATTATTATTAAATTAAGTATGTTTTAAATTTTAATTATGCATAAATTTTATATTTTAAAAAAGTAAATTATATCTAAGATGATTAAATGAACTGGATAAAATAAATAAAATAGGTATTTAAGAGATGGACCTTTTTTTCCATTAAATAAAAGCATAAAAATACAAGGCAAAAATGTAAATAGAATAAGAGACCATACCCAAACATTTGGAAGTACTGCAAAAAATGAAATAAAATTGAAAATAGATAGAGCAAAAAAACCTAAAATAAATATAAAATATTTCAATTTTAAATCATCTAAATTTTTTGCAATATGTTTATTTGGACAAAATAGATATATGAATAATATTAAAAATACACCCCAAGCTCCATAATCAACTTGAGTAAAGTGGGCAACTATTAATATAATACCTAAAGATAAATACTTAAAAAATCTATTAGAAACTTTATCAAATATAAATAATGATAATAAGCCTAAAAATAAAGTAAAGAAGATATTTAAACCAGGAAAATTTCCACTTATAATATTATTTATAAATGCTGATGGCAATTGAGAAAGCGTTATTCCAGAAAATGAGCCACGTATAATATAAATTAATATACTAAAAGGTATTTGAGAAAGCAAAGCAAAAATTAGTAATCTAATTGCATATTTCTTTAGATTACTTGTATTTTTATAACCAACTACTAATTGAAAAGCAAATAAAGGAAAAGCCATTCTTCCAATAATGTTTAATACCGATGTTTGACCAACTAAAGCATCTCCAGAGTGATCGATAAACATTGTAATTATTGCAATTATTTTTATAATAAAACTAGACATAGTTATTATACCTTTTAAATAAATTTAGATTTTTATAAGGATTTATCTATAAACCACAAAAAATTAGTTAAATAAATTAGTAAAAGGAATTTGAGGTAAAACAATTTTTTTACCGGATAAATATTCTAGAGTTCCTGAATCAGATGCAAAGTTAAATTGCAAACTATAGCTACAAAGAAGTTGCGTATTTAACTTAAATTTTTTATTAATTTCATAAGAACCGTATTTACCATCGCCTAAAACAGGAAGAGAGTAGTGGGCTAAATGAGCTCTTATTTGATGAGTTTTGCCAGTATGTAAAGTTACATCTAATAAAGATATATTTTCTTGACTATTGTATTTTAGTAATTTGTAAGATGTTTCAATCTTAGTATAATATTTTTTTGGTTCGTCGGAAATATATACCATTGATTTTTTACTATCTTTAAAAAGATAAGAATTCAAGCAATCTATATCTTTAGCATGTCCAAAGCAACAAGCTATATAATGTTTTTCTATTTCGAAATTCTTAAATTTATTTAATAAAATATCTAGTGTTTCTTTATTTTTTGCAAATAAAACTAAGCCAATTGTATTTCTATCAATTCTATGGCAAGGTTCTAAAAAATTATAATTCTTTTTCATTATAGAAGTTAGAGAGTTTTCACCAACTACTTCTAAATTAGAAGGTTTATTAAATATAACAATATTTTCATCCTCAAAGATAATAGGTATATCTTGCACAGAAGTTGATCCATAAAGAATATCATCAGAAATGTACACTTCTAATAAATCTCCAGAATGTAAAATTTCATTATTAGTTGTTCTTTTACCATTAATCTTAATATCTTTTTTCCTTAAAGCTTTATATATAGAATTGATACTAAGATTAGGAAATTTATTTGATAAATAAGTACTTATTTTTTTACCATCACTATTAGAATCAATTTCTAGATTTTTCATAAATCTCCTTTTTTATAAATAAATTATAAAAGTATTATATTATTTATTTGTAAAAAATTCAAGAAAAATCTTGACAATGAAATCTTAATAGTGTAAAATAATAATTGTTCTAGAAATTTAAATAATATGCAGGTGTAGTTCAATGGTAGAATTCCAGCCTTCCAAGCTGGCTATACGGGTTCGATTCCCGTTACCTGCTCCAATTTAAGACAACTTACGAACTATATTGGGTTCGTAAGTTTTTTTCATTCTGGAGAAGATTTAATGAAACCAGAAATGCAAGGATTATGGAAAAGGATATAACTGAAAGAAATCAAGTTGCATTATTTTATTTAATAATATAAATCTAAAATAAAAAAATATAAATATTTATAAAACCTATTGACGTACACAAACAAATGTTTTACAATATATAAATAAAAAAGGATGTGAATTTATGGAAGAAAATAATTTAATAGTTCAAAATGAATTATCAAATGAAGATATAAAAAAATTAATATATACAATAAGAGGTAGGCAAGTTATGCTAGATAGTGATGTAGCTATGTTATATCATTATGAAACTAAAAATGTAAATAAAGCTGTAAAAAGAAATATTGATAGATTTCCAGAGGAATTTTGTTTTCAACTAACAGAAAATGAATTTCAAACTTTGAGGTTCCAAATTGGAACCTCAAAACAAAATTTAGAAATAAAAGATGAATTTAGAGGAGGAAGAAGGTATTTACCTTATGTTTTTACAGAACAGGGAATTGCTATGTTAGCAGGTGTTTTAAAAAATGATATAGCTGTAAAAGTTAGTATTAATATAATAAAAACCTTTATAGAAATGAGAAAATTTATATCTTTAAATGGACAAGTATTTGAAAGATTAACAAGTATGGAATATAAACTATTAGAACATGATAAAAAATTTGACGAGGTTTTCAATCAACTCCAGTTAGAAGATAATATAAAACAGAGAATATTCTTTGATGGTCAAATATGGGATAGCTATAGTGTAATTGTAGATATTATAAAAAAAGCAAATAGCAAGATTTTAATAATAGATAATTATATAGATGACAGCATTTTAAAAATGTTAGCTAAAAAGAAAAATGGTGTGGAAGTAGTTATTCTAACATCAGATAAAAGCAATATTGAAAATTTAGATATTAAAAAATTTAATAAAGAATATCCTATTCTTAAAGTTGCTAAAACAAATAAATTCCATGACAGATTTATTGTAATAGACAACAAAGAAATGTATCATCTTGGTGCTTCTATAAAGGATTTAGGCAAGAAATGTTTTGCAATTAATAAAATTGAAGATATGAATATTATAGAAAAGATTATTAATTTATGATATATAGAAGACCACTAAATTAAAATTACATAGTGGTCTTTTTATTTTGTTATCTTCAAATCTATTTACAAAAGCACCATTAAAACATTTATAATGATTATTAGATAATTTTTTTTATTTTATTAAATTAAGTTATTTTATTACATTTTGTCTTGCTCGAGTTTTTAAAGGAGCACTAGTATCCTTTAATCTTCCTTCATAGTTAATTATTTTTATTGAAACAAAAATAGATAAAAACAATGAAAGTCAGTTAGAAGAATTTACATTCTAACTGACTTTCATCATTTTCTTAAAAGAATGTAACTGGACTTGTTAATCTTATTTATTTTGATTAATAATTGCGATACACAGGTCTTTTTGTTGCTCTTCCGTTAACTGCTCCAGTAATTTGTTTCTAACATTTGCATCAACAAATTCCCAAACTAAAATCTGATTTTCCAAATCCAAATGCGGGAAAACACCCTTATCCAAAAGAGGCTTAATCTTTTCATACTTCAGTTGTGCATCAGAAATAGGAATATACATATCTCCTAAACAAGAGCAAGAAGTAATGGGCCAGTCATCCAGTTTGTTAATTGCATTAAGAAAACTGACGTTATATTTCTCAAACTCATCTTTTGTGCAAATCCCAGATATAACCGCTTCCTTCTGCTTATCATGAAAAAAAGTTAAAACATCAGATTTTGTGTATGCAGGATCGTAGTCATCTCTTGAATAGAGTGGAGTTCCAAAAATTAGGCTATGTCCATAAACTCTGCTATAAAACTTGCCACTTCTGCTGCTAGGGTACACATTAATTTTCCGCCATTCCATAAAGAAATTACCTCCTAATAAAATATTAATAGATTTTAAGCTATAGCACTTGTGCATTATAATAGCAATTATAACATAAACAAGCAAAAAAGTAAAGAATTTATGTAAACGCGGTCAAGTGAAAAAGTAAATGCAATTCTGTAAAGTAAACGCAATTTGTAAGAGAAGTTGCAAGTTTAAAGCAATATT
>CANPZY010000028.1 GCA_947588945.1 uncultured Clostridia bacterium | reverse complement strand
TATGAGTGCAGAAAAAATTAATTCAGAAAAACAAAAAGCATTAGAAGCAGCAATGGGACAAATAGAAAAGCAATTTGGAAAAGGTTCAGTAATGAAATTAGGAGAATTTAAAGCAACAAATGTAGGAGCAATACCAACAGGAGCATTAAGTCTAGATATAGCTTTAGGAATAGGTGGTATTCCTAAAGGAAGGATAATAGAAGTATTTGGACCTGAATCATCAGGAAAAACAACAGTCGCATTACACATGATAGCAGAAGCACAAAGATTAGGAGGAGAAGCTGCATTTATAGATGCAGAACATGCATTAGATCCAGTATATGCAAAACATATCGGAGTAGATATAGATAATTTAATAGTATCTCAACCAGATACAGGAGAGCAAGCTCTTGAAATAGCTGAAGCATTAGTTAGAAGTGGAGCAATAGATATAATAGTAGTAGACTCAGTAGCAGCATTAGTTCCAAAAGCAGAGATAGATGGAGACATGGGAGATTCACATGTTGGACTTCAAGCAAGACTTATGTCACAAGCTCTTAGAAAATTAGCAGGTGTAATCAATAAGTCTAACAGTTGTATAGTATTTATTAACCAATTGAGAGAAAAAGTAGGTATAATGTTTGGAAATCCTGAAACAACTCCAGGAGGTAGAGCGTTAAAATTCTATGCGTCTGTAAGACTTGATATTAGAAGAGTAGAAAATATTAAGCAAGATGGGGAAGTATTAGGAAGTAGGACAAGAGTTAAAGTTGTAAAAAATAAAGTTGCACCTCCATTTAGAGAAGCAGAATTTGACATAATATATGGAAAAGGTATTTCAAAATCTGGAAATATATTAGATATGGCAATTAATCTAGGATTAGCTGAAAAGAGTGGATCTTGGTTTAGTTATAATGGAGAAAGAATAGGTCAAGGTAGAGAAAATGCTAAGAAGTACTTAGAAGATAATCCAAAAGTTATGCAAGAATTAGAAGATAAAATTAGAAAGAACTTTGATGAAGCATTTGAAAAGAGTTTAAATGAAGACAAAGCAGATGTAAAAATTGCAAAAGAAGATGAAGATATTGAAGATAACGAAGAATTCGACGAATAATAAAAAGGTGATAAAACTTGGATTTAGAAAGATTAAAACAAATAGATGATGCAAAAACAAAACTTTTAAAATATATTATGTATAAAAAAAGAACAGAAAATGAATTAAGGACTAAGTTTAGCAATACAATTGATGATAATATTTTAGAAGAAGCTATACAAGAATTAAAAGAGTTAGGCTATATTGATGATTTTAACTATATTGAAAGAGCAATAAATGAATTTATAGCATTAAAAAATATGTCTATTAAGGAAATGAAATATAAGTTATATTCAAAAGGACTCAAAGAAGATGTTATTGATGATTATTTTTCTAAAAATAATGATGAATGTCGTGAATATGAAGAAAAATCTGCACAAAATATTTTTATGAAAAAGTCAAAAACAATGGAAAAGCAAGATATAGTAATGTATTTAAGAAAAAAAGGATATATGGGAGATAGTATAAAAAATGCCGAATCTATTTATGATGGAAACAACTAAATATAATATAAAAATTCAAAACTTTGAAGGACCATTAGATTTACTATGTCATTTAATTGATGTAAATAAAATGGATATTTATGATGTAAATTTGAATAGTATTACTGATCAATATTTAGAATATATCAAAGCAATGGAAGAAATGGACTTAGAACTTACAAGTGAATTTTTAATTATGGCATCAAATCTACTATATATTAAATCTAGAAAATTACTTCCTAGAATAGAAGACGAAGAAGAAGTAATGTCAGAAGAAGAGCTTATTCAGAGAATTATAGAATATAAACAATATAAAGAAATAACAAGTAAATTTAGAGAAATGTATCGTGATAATAATAAAAGATTTTTTAGAACGGAAGAAAAGATTCAATTACCAAAACAAGAATTAGAGGTTACATATACAGAAAAAGATATAGTTAAAATGTATAAAGAAATATTAGAAAGAACAAGTGTAAGGGTAAATAGAAATGCAAAAAATCTTGAAAAAATTGCGATAATAGAAAATTATTCAGTAGGTGATACTGTAAAGACAATGTTTAGAGAATTAATAAAAAATTCAAGATTTGTATTTAATAAATTATTTGCTTTAAATAAATGTAAACCACAGGAAGTGGTAACAGCTTTTTCAGGATTATTAGAAATGTCAAGAAAAAATAAAGTAGAAACAAAACAAGAAATTTTATTTGGAGACATAGAAGTTAATAAGAAAAATAGAATAAAAAATCAAACGTAATTAAAATATTAATTTTTTGTTAATACTAGTATTGTATAAAATTGTAAAAAATGGAAAAAACTATTATAAGGAGGAAAACTCTTGTGATAGTTTTTTTTTCTATACTTAGTATTATTTTGATAATAATAGGTATTAGTATAGTAATTGTAAAATTTTCTATAATAAAATTAAAACTAATAAACTTTAAAATTAAAGATTATAGAGACCTAGAAAAAATATTCAAGTTAATAAAAGAAAAAGAATATGTAAAAATATTTGAATATATTGATTTTAAACTTAAGTTACAAATTTATATTTTTAATAAAATAGTAATATTTAGTGTAAAAGTAACAGATGAGCAAATTGAAAAATTTTTAAGAAGGCAGATTAGGAAAAATAAATTAAAAAAAGAAGAAAGAGAATTAAAAAACTTTGAAGAAGAAGATAAAAAACAAATAAAAAAAGATATAAATAAAATAGAATTAGAGAAATTAGATTTATTTGTAGAAATAGGAACGGAAAATGCTAGTATTACTGCATTAGGAGTTACAACATTAAATGTTTTAATATCATTATTTTTACCGATTATTGTATTTAAAGAAGATGTTAGGGAGAAGATAAATATAGATAATTATAAATATCAAGTAAATCCAGTTTATATAGATAAATCAGTTTTTTATATAAATATTTCGTTAAATTTATCGATACCTATAAAAAATTTATTTAATTTAATAAAATGATAAAAAGTGAATAATGTCAAAAAAATAGCTGAAAAGAATAAAACAGTAAAATAATAAAATAATAAAATAATAAAATATTAAAAAATAAAGCACTAAATCAATAAAAAGGAAAAAATTGTATAAAGAAAATAAAATAGTAAATAATACTAAAGAAATAAAAAGTTAAAGGAGAGATGAATATGTCAAATTATCCAATAGAAGGCTTAATGAATAGTGCAATGAATTCAATCAAAGAAATGATTGATGTCGATACAATTATTGGTGAGCCAATAGAAACAACCAATAATATAATAATTATTCCAGTATCCAAAGTAAATTTTGGATTTGCAGCTGGTGGAAGTGAATTTAAACCTAAGAGTTTTGTTGAAAAATCAAAAAACAAAAATAAAGAAGAGCATGAAGAAAAAATAGCAAGTGAAGATGATAGATTACCTTTTGGTGGTGGTTCAGGTGCTCGGAGTTAGTATTAGTCCGATAGCCTTCATTATAGTTCAACCATCAGGAGTAAAACTTTTACCTGTAAATCATAGTTCATCTATAGATAAGCTTTTAGATTTAGTTCCTGACTTAATTGAAAAAACTACTAAAATGATAGAAAAAAAGTTAAAAAGTTCAGATAAAATGATAAAAGATAATATAATTGTAAGAGTAAATGACTCAGAAAACAAGGATGAAGATACCACATTAAATAATAATGATATATACAATACAGAAAGAGATAATAAAATAAGCCAAAATGAATCAACTGTGGGAAATACAGAAGATAAGCAATATGGCTTAAATAATGATAATAGTGAGTCTAAAAAAAATAATTTAGATAATGATTCAGAATCTAAACAATATGGATTAGACCATAATAATTCAGATTCTAAACAATATGATATAGAATATGATGAAACAGATATATAGTAAATATTAATATATATAAAGAACTTTTGCAATGTATGGGCAAACTTCTTCAAATTTATACCAACCAGAACTTTTACTACAATCTTCTAGTCCATTAGGATTAGAAATATAAACCATGCCATTATTATCAGTTGCTAATAATACCATATAATGAGAAGAAGTTGTCCAACGATTTTTTGTAGGCTTATTCCATACACAAATAAGAACAGGTTTATTTTGATTTAAATGTTCTGCAATTTTAGCTTCAGATAGGCTTACACTATCATATAGAAAATCAGAATTTTTAATTTTAAATGAATGAGAGAGTTCTTTCGAAATGTCTGTTCCATTTAGTACAGGGTAGTATTTAGTTCTTAGATTTTCTGGTGTAATATCATAATTATAACCACTTAAAATAATGGAAATTGCAGTTATGCCACATCCAGTATCTTTCATATCTCCATCCCAGTAACTTCTATTTGCCCAAGAAGATGTTCCGTTTTGTTTATATTCTTTATACACTTTTCCAGAGATATCTGTAAAAGTAGTAAAATATCCATCTTTATCAGATATTTTTTGTTGTCCAATTCCAGTATATTTTTCATTATAATCTAATTTAATAGTTTCGTATTCATTTGTTGTTGTAATTGCATTATAATTACTTGCATAAGACGTAGAATCATTTGAAAAAAATGAATACAATTTGTAAGTAATTTTGTTTAATGTAAAAATTAATGTTAATATAACTATTAATTTAAAAATAAATTTTTTCTTTGTTTTTTTCATATTTATTATCAATCCTTTCTAAATGATGAATGTTGTAAGTTCTATGTATTTAGATTAAGTATAATAAAAACAAGAAAATAATGTTTTAAGTATTTATTAAAAAAATCTTAAGATTTTCTTAAATTTTAAGTTAAATAATTTTTATGTGTTATAATTTAAATAAAAAAGGATTTTAGCAATGAATATTTTAGTTGTAGATGATGAAAAAGAAATAGCTGATTTAGTTGAAATTTATTTAAAAAATGAAAATTATCAAGTATTAAAATATTACAATTCAAGACAAGCATTAGAATGTATAGAAAAAGAGCAAATAGATTTGGCAATCTTAGATATAATGATTGATAAAATAGATGGTTTTGAGATATGCAAAACAATTAGAGAAAAAGGATTAAATTTTCCAATAATAATGCTTACAGCAAAAATAGAAGACAAGGATAAAATTAATGGATTAACTTTAGGGGCTGACTATTATGTGACAAAGCCATTTAATCCTTTAGAATTAATTGCTATAGTAAAATCAGCATTAAGAAGATATACAAAATATAATGAAACTAGTTCTAATCAAGATTTAATAAAAGAAAAAGAATTAATTATAGATAGAAAAAAGCATAAGTGCACATTATATGATAATGAAATTGATTTAACTCCTATAGAATTTGAAATCTTAGTATATTTAGTTCAAAAGAAGGGGATAGTTGTAAGCTCAGAAGAATTATTTGAAAATGTTTGGAAGGAAAAATATTTTGATAGTAATAATACTATAATGGTTCATATTAGAAGAATTAGAGAAAAATTAGGGGACAATACAAAAAGTCCAAAATATATAAAAACTGTTTGGGGTATAGGATATAAGTTTGAATAATTTTTTATAAATATCGTAAAACCAATAAGTAGATAAGGAAATAAAAATGGATGAAGAATTAAAAAAATTTAAAGCAGTCTTAACTAGAAATGCTATATTAAAAATAATAATATATTTTCTAATTAGTTTTTTTATATTTTTAATATTTTCAGAACTTATTTTAGGCGATTTTCTTGCAAATATGGCTGTAAAGTATCTTGGAAGAAGTACATATACTTGGTTTGTATCAAATAAACCTTTCATGCTATTTTTTTCTGGTGGTATTATAGGTGTAATTATTGTCTATATGGTAATTAGAAAAATGAATGAAAATATAGGTGTAGTTATGTTAGCTATGGATAAGATTGTAAAAGAGCCAGAGAAAAAGATAGAATTACCTAGTGGAATGGAGCTACTAGAAGGTAAAATTAATAATATAAGAGCAGAATTAGTAAAAAATCAAAATAAAGCAAACGAGGCAATGCAGAAAAAAGATAACTTGATTATGTATATGGCACATGATTTAAAAACACCACTTACATCGATTATTGGTTATTTAACTTTACTTACAGAGGAAAAAAATATTTCAAAAGAAGTTCAAAATAAATATATTAATATTGCATTGAAAAAAGCATATAGACTAGAGGATCTTACCAATGAATTTTTTGATATAACTAGATATAATTTACAAGAGATTGAAATTAATAAAAATGATATTGATTTATCGTATCTTTTTGATCAATTAATAGAAGAATGTTATCCAATGTTTGAAAATAAAAACCTGAAAGTTAATATTGATAAACCAAAAAAGTTATTTTATATAGGAGATGGAGATAAACTTGCTAGAGCATTTGAAAATATTATAAAAAATGCAATTAATTATAGTTATGCAGATAGTGAAATAATTATAAAAATAGAAAAAGAAGATAATAAAATAAAAATTGCAATAAAAAATAAGTGTGATAAGATTCCTAAATATAAACTTGAAAAAATATTTGAACAATTTTATAGAGTTGATAGTTCGAGAACAAGTTCAAATGGTGGAGCAGGTTTAGGATTAGCAATCACAAAGAAAATAATTGAAATGCATGATGGAACTATAAAAGTGAAAAATGATGATGAGTATATTGAATTTGAGATTTTATTGCCTTGATTTTTTTTTAATAAAAAATAGTTGAAAAAGTTGGTCAAGTGAAAAGTTGAAGGTAATTCTGTAAAGTAAATACAATTAAAAAAATCTAATAATTTATAAGCAAAAACTTGAATAATAAAGCCAAAATATGTTATAAATAATTATATGAAGTTAAAATATAAAAGAAAGGATATGTTTATAGAAAACATATTATCCGAGGAGATTTAAGTATGGAAAAATCTAAAGTGTATTTTACAAAACAAATTACACCAGAAAGTTTAATTAAAATATATGAAAAGTTAGGAAAAGAATTAACAGGAAAAGTTGCTGTAAAAATATCTACAGGAGAGCCAGGAGGACATAATTTTTTAAATCCTAATTTGATTAAAGATTTAGTTCAAAAATTAAATGGAACAATAGTTGAATGTAATACTGCTTATGAAGGAAGAAGAAACACTACTGAGGAACATTGGAAAGCAATTAAAGAACATGGATTTTTAGATATAGCAAATGTTGATATAATGGATGAAGATAGTGATATGGCTATACCTGTAAGAAATGGATTACATTTAAAAGAAAATTATGTAGGATCACATCTTGCAAATTACGATTCAATGTTAATGCTTTCACACTTTAAAGGTCATGCAATGGGAGGATTTGGCGGAGCATTAAAAAACATGTCAATAGGAGTAGCATCATCAAGAGGAAAAACATTTATTCATACTGCTGGAAAGGCTAAAGAACCATCGGAGTTGTGGAATAATCTACCTGAGCAAGATCATTTCTTAGAATCAATGGCAGAAGCTGATGAATCTGTTATTGATTATATGAAAGGAAATATTGTATACATCAATGTTATAAATAATCTTTCAATAGACTGTGATTGTGATAGTAATCCAGAAGCACCTTGTATGGCAGATATAGGAATAACAGCTTCACTTGACCCAGTAGCTGTAGATAAAGCAAGTTTAGATTTAGTATATAATTCAGAAGATAAAGGAAAACAAAGATTAATAAATAGAATAGAAGAAAAACATGGAATCCGTACAGTAGAACATGCAGAAGAATTAGGAATTGGAACAACTAATTATGAATTAATAAATATTGATTAATTAATATTTGTTTTTATTGAACAAAAAATATAAATATATATAAAATAGAAGGGTGTCCTAAAAATAGGACGCCCTTTTATAGAGTTGTAACTATAGACAATAATTATAAGAATTTTGATGAGAATGACTTGATAAGACCATATTCATTTACGCGGAATAGATAATCTCTTCCTAAGATTCCAACGTTTTTGACTTTTACTTCATCAAGAACTCGTGATGCATAAGTATCTTCTGTATTAGTTTCTCCATGATTTAACAGCAGTAGTCTCACATTAGTAAAATCTTTTAAGAAATCGATTAATTCATCTCCTTTTGCGTGTGCTGAAAATTCAGAAGTAAATCTTACATCTGCTTCTTTTTTTACCTGTAATCCACCGATTTCAACAATTCCGCCTTTTGAACAATCGAAAAGTCGTCTTCCTAAAGTGTTTTCTGCAACATATCCTGTAAAATGGATGAGCGCATTTGGACGCTTTAAAAATGCAGGTAAATAAAATTGTGCAGGTCCATAAGATCCCATACCAGATGTTGTTAAGATGATTTTTTGATTATAATCATTAACAAGACTAAGTCTCATCTCAGGACTTGATACATAAGAAAAATTTTTCGGTAAAAAATCCTTATTTTTATCAATACACTTTAATGAACCAGATTTATATAGTTCAGTGTATTTTATTCCTAATTTGCCATCAAAGTAAATAGGAATATTAGGATCAAGTTTACCATCGTTTTGCATTTTCATTAAAAAGTGCATTATTTCTTGTGAACGTCCAAGCGAAAATACAGGTATTACAATCTCATGCTTTTGTGAAACTGCATTGGAAATGTTATCTTCAAAAACTTCTTCAATTTGAGATGAATCCATATCTCCATAAGTCGTTTCTTGAATAATTGTAATTGGTAGATTATGAACCCATTCAGGAATTTGTGGAACATTGAAAAACATATTTTTGTTGTTATAATCACCAGTAAATAAAAGATTAATTGTAGGATGCTTATAAAGCTCATCATCCGAATAGTTTATTTGTACTAAAACTAAAGCGGCGCCGGGGAGATGTCCATTCATGAAAAATGTTATAAAGATATCTTCATCTAATTGAATTGGTTCATCGAAGGGATGAGGTTCAATCAAAGAAAGAGTTTTTTCAACATCTTCATCACTATATAATGGACGCTCATTAGCAATTTTTGCTTTGTGTTTTAATACTTTGTAACTATCATGTAAAGCATGACCTATAAGTTGTGACGTATCATAAGTTGTATGGATTTTATTTCTAAAACCACGACTTACAAGTAAAGGCAACCGCCCTGTGTGATCCACATGATTATGAGTTACAACTACATAATCAATATCCTCTGGATTAAAAGGAAAATTCTTATTATAATCTGAATAATCTTTTTCTTGAAATAATCCACAATCAATCAAAAGCTTTTTGGTTGTACCATCTGGAAACTTTATCACATTCAAAATACAAGAACCGGTAACCTCCTTCTGCAAAGCCATCAAGTCAACATAGAACCGGCAAGTATTGCCCATAGTGAATGCTCCTTTCACATTTAATATTTATTAAAATGTAACAATTAATATAATTTAATGCTATCATGCTGTGACGTTCAAGTCAATAATTTTTTATAAATATTCAAAAAAAATTAAAAAATAATATTATTAAAATAAGAAATATAATAAATTTCCGTATCTTGTTGTCGCAGAAAAGTGATAAATCACTTTTCGCTCCATTCGCGCTTCGCTTGAGCGCTACGCGATACTTTCAATTTATTATATTTCTTATTTTTATATTTTATATTTATATATTTTTTATTGAGCATTATATTATTATTTTTTTTGGTTAAAATAATGATAAATTTTTAAAAAAGGAGGAGTGCATGATATTTAAAGTATCATGCTAAATGGATATGAGAACAAAGAGAAAAGTTGTTTTAGTTGGAGCTGGTTTTGTTGGTATGAGTACGGCATATTCATTATTAAATCAAGGAGGAGTCGATGAAATAGTTTTAATTGATATTAATAAAGATAAAACAATTGGAGAAGAAATGGATTTATCTGATGGACTACCATATTCACCTCATAGAATGAGGATAAAGGCAGGAGAATACAGTGATTGTAAAGATGCTAGCATTGTAGTGATTACAGCTGGTTTTCCTCAGAAACCTGGACAATCGAGACTTGAACTTGCAGTGGAAAATACAAAAATAATTAAAGAAATAACTAACAATGTAATGTCAAGTGGATTTGATGGAATATTTATTATTGCAACTAATCCAGTTGATTTAATGTCGTATGTTGTATATAAAACATCAGGACTTCCTTCATCTAGAGTAATTGGTTCAGGGACAGTTTTAGATACAGCAAGATTAAGATATTTAATAGGTGAATATCTTAAAGTTTCTGAAAAAAATGTGCATGCATATATTTTAGGTGAGCATGGTGATTCTTCTTTAGTTCCATGGGAACATTGCTATGTTGGATGTAAAAAAATGATTGATATAATGAAAGATAATCATCATCCAATGGAAGATTTAAAGAAAATACATGACAAAGTATGGAATGCAGCTTATGAAATTATAGAAAAAAAGAAGGCAACATATTATGGAATAGGTATGGCTTTAAATAGATTAATAAAAGCTGTTTTAAATGATGAAAATGCAATATTAACAGTATCAACTTATCAAAATGGGGAATATGGGCAAGAAGGAATTTATATAGGTGTACCAGCAATTATTAATAATAAGGGAATAAAAGAGATTTTACAATTAAAATTAAATGAAGAAGATCAAGAAAAGTTTAATAATAGTTGTGAAATTATGAAACGAAATTTAAAGAATTCGATAGAACCTATATTATAAGACTGAAGTTAATTTTTATAAAACTGACATATCTATTGTAAACTTATATAATTTTTATAAAACTGACCTATCGGTTTGTAGATTTAAAATAAATTCTATGATATACTCATATTATTAAAAAAGATATTTAACAATATGAGTTTTTTTATGAAAAAAATTTTATGAAAGGAGATTCGTATATTTATTGTACGATAAACAAAAATGGATAAATCAAATCAAAAAATTGATAAATCTATGTTTCTAAAAAGAACAAAAGATAAAGACAAAAGAAAAATTTTTGAAGCGGAAGAATTTTTCAATGTAAAAGAAATAATTTATAATTCGGCTAAAGTATTTAAAGATAAAATCGCATTTGTAATAAAAAATAAAATCGGTGAAAATATAGAATATGAAAATATCACATATAAAAGACTTTTAGAAGATATAAATAAACTTGGAACTGCATTTTATTCTATGAAATTTATAGGAAAAAGGATAGCGATAATAGGAAAAAACAGCTATGAATGGGTTATAACTCATCTAGCAAATCTTTTAGGAGGAATGGTTTCAGTTCCACTAGATAAAGACCTTCAATATGAAGAGCTTGAAAATTCTTTAATTAGAAGTAAAGCTGATTGCATAGTATTTGATGAAAAATTAACAGATAAGATAACTCAAATAAAGGAAAGTGGTAAAACAAATTTAACAGAATATATTTGCATGAGTCAAATAGAAGGTTTTGAATGTATAAAAAACTTATTGCAAAAAGGTGAAAAGCTACTAGAAAGTGGAGATAAAAGTTACATAGATTGTAAAATAGATAATGATGTTATGAATATATTGTTATTTACGTCTGGAACAACTGATAAATCAAAAGCAGTTATGCTGTCACAACGAAATATTGCTTCTAACATTTATGCAATGAGAGTAGCAGAGGATATAAGACCTACTGATACAAACATAGCTTTTTTACCATTTCATCATATTTTTGGCTCAACATGTATTGTTATGATGCTGGCAAGTGGTGTAAAAAATGTATTTCCAGATGGATTAAGATATATAAAGCAAAACTTAAATGAATACAAGGTTACAGTATTTGTAGGGGTTCCAGTTTTAGTAGAAGCGATTTACAAAACAATAATAAAGGAAATTGATAAACAAGGAAAAACAAAACTAATAAATACAGCCTTAAAAATTAGTAATTTCTTGCGTAAGTTTCATATTGACGTAAGAAGAATATTATTTAAACAAGTAATAGATGCACTAGGAGGAGAACTTAGATTTGTTATATCAGGAGGAGCACCAGCTGACGCGAAAATTTCAAAAGGATTTAATGATTTAGGAATAAAAACAGTTCAAGGTTATGGTTTAAGTGAAACAGCGCCAGTAATTGCAGCAGAAAATGATAAAGTAATGAAATATGGTTCTGTTGGAGTGCCAATGATAAATGATGAAATTGAAATAGTAAATAAGGATGATAATAATATTGGAGAAATAAAAGTAAAAGGTCCTAATGTAATGCTTGGATATTATGAAATGCCAGAGCTTACAAAAGAAGTTCTAAAAGATGGATGGTTTTACACCGGAGACTTAGGATATTTTGATAAAAATGGAGTATTATTTATAACTGGTAGAAATAAAAATTTAATTGTTTTAAAAAATGGTAAAAAAGTATTTCCAGAAGAAATAGAAACATTAGTAAATAGATTAGATTTAGTAGAAGAATCTATGGTATTTGGAATGCCAGATAAAAACGATAACAATGATGTAATGCTTTCTGTAAAAATAGTTTATAATAAAGAGGATGCAAAAGAAAAATATCCTGATAAAACAGAAGAAGAATTAAAAAATATTATGTGGAATCAGATAAAAGAATTAAATAAAAAATTCCCTAGATACAAACATATTCAAAAATTAATTTTTACTAGCGAAGAACTTATAAAAACTACAACAAAAAAAGTAAAAAGACAAGAAGAAATGAAAAAAATATTAGAATATGTATAAAGATAAATAATTATAACAAATATCTTTTATAAATATTCTATTATATTTATAAATTAATGATTGTATAAAATAACCTTTTTTGGAAAAAATAACTTCTAAAAGAAGGTTATTTTTTTGTGTTAGGAGATTTAATTTATGAAAAATAAATATAAGGTAGGAATATTACTTGTCATTACTATGATATTATTTATAGTGTATAATGTTTTAGTTAGAAACCAAGAAATATATGCATTATCAAAATATGGTTCAAGAGGAGATGAAGTAAAACAAATACAAACGAAGCTTAAAAACTGGGGATATTATAATGATAGTGTAGATGGGATTTATGGTAGTGGAACTTTAGCAGCAGTAAAAAACTTTCAAAGAAAAAATGGGTTAACAGTAGATGGCATTGCAGGAACTAAGACTTTGCAAGCAATGGGAATATTCAATTCAAGTTCAAGCTCGTCCGGATCTTCAGGCAATACTTCTAATTCAAGTAATTTAAATTTAATTAGTAGATTTGTGTATGCAGAATCAAGAGGAGAACCGTATACTGGGCAAGTTGCTGTTGCGGCAGTAATTTTAAATAGAGTAAGAAGCAGTAAATTTCCTAATACTGTTTCAGGTGTTGTGTATCAATCAGGTGCATTTACTTGTGTGAGTGATGGACAAATTAACCTATCACCTAATGCAACAGCAAAAAAAGCTGCACAAGACGCAATAAATGGTTGGGATCCAACTTATGGAGCACTTTATTATTTTAATCCTAATACTGCAACAAGTGCTTGGATTTGGTCAAGACCAATGACTATTACTATTGGAAATCACAGATTTTGCAAATAATATTGTGAATCTCTAATGGCTGAAAAGCATTAATAGAATTTTTTTAACTCGGAAAAATAATAATAACTAAAAAATTGACATTATATAAAAAAAATGATATATTATATTATGTAAATTGTTTTGCTATACCTTAAATAAAAATTTAAAGGAGAGGAAAAAATGAAAATTCTAATTGAATTATCCGAAATTTCACTTGAAGAACGGATGAGATTAGCACAAGTTACGTCTGACATTGATGTACTGACGGCTCTTTCAAAAGACCCAGAAAGTCAAGTTAGGATTTGTGTAGCTGGAAATAGTTATGCATCTCCGGAAATCTTATGCGAACTTTCAAAAGATGAAGAAGATGAGACAAGGCAAGCAGTGGCACAAAATGAAAAAGTAACATCAGAGATTCTTTCACAGCTTTCTGATGATGAATACTGGGAAGTAAGAAGAGAGGTAGCCCAAAATAGTAATGTAATTCCGGAGGTGTTGATGAAACTTTCAAGCGACGAAGATTCAGATGTACGAATTGCAGTCGCAAAAAGTAATAAGGCAACTCCAGAAATTCTTCTACGACTTTCGGATGATGAAAATTGGGTAGTAAGATATTCAGTATTAGAAAATAATAATGTTACACCAAAAATTCTTTATAATCTTTCATGTGATATAGAAAAAAATGTAAGAATAGGAGTAGCACAAAACGATAAAATAACGCCAGAGATTTTTTTGAGGCTTTCGAAGGATAATAACTGGTACGTAAGGAAGGCTGTAGCGCAAAATGATAGTATAACTCCTGAAGTTATGCTTGAACTTTCAAAAGATTTAAACACAGATATAAGGAGAATAGTAGCTAAAAGAAGTAATTTGACTTCTGAAGTTTTTCTACAACTTTCAGAAGATGAAGAACCAAATGTGAAAGAAGATTTAGCTAAAAATGAAAATTTGCCTCAGGAAATTATTTTGAAACTTTCAAAAGATGAAAGAGAATATGTAAGAGAAGCTATAGCTAGAAGGAAATTTTTATCTTCGGAAGTCCTATTACAACTTTCCAAAGATAAGGATTGGATGGTAAGAAAAGCTGTAGCAGAAAATGAAAACGCAAGTCCGGAGGTACTTCAGCATCTCTTTTACGACAAAATTGAAAAAGTAGCTAGAATTGCATTCGAAAACTACAGAAAGAAGATTTAGATTTTCATTACCACACTGTCAATTGGCAGTGTGGTTTTCATATTATCAGAAAAATGATAATAACTAAAAAATTGACATTATATAAAAAAGATGATATATTATGTTATGTAAATTACTTTGCTATACCTTAAATAAAAATTTAAAGGAGAGGAAAAAAATGAAAATCACAATTGAATTATCCGAAGTCTCATTTGGAGAGCGGATTAGTTTAGCACAACTTCAAACTAATAAGGATGTATTAATGAGTCTTGCTAAAGACAAAGATAGTGAAGTTAGACTTAATGTGGCATCTAACGTTAATGCATCTCTTACAGTTCTCTGGCAACTTTCGAAAGATAAAGAGTTGGAAGTAAGGGAAGAAGTGGCAAGTAATCCAAAGGCATCGCCAGTACTTCTTTATCGACTTTCAGAAGATGACAGTAGTAATGTGAGATTTGCTGTAGTCAAAAATAAGAATGTAACTTTGGACACTTTATCAAAACTTTCAAAAGATGAAAAAACTTATGTAAGAGTGGCGGTAGCTAAAAGCGACAAAGCGAATCAAGAAATTCTTGAGCAACTTTCGGAAGATGAATATGCTGAAGTGAGAAAAGCTGTAGCTGGAAGTGAAATAGTAAGCAAAGAGATTCTCTTGAAACTTGCAAAGGATGAATTTGAGATTGTAAGAGAAGAGGTAGCTAGTAGTGAATATTCAACTCAAGAAGTTCTTGAACAATTGTTAGAAGATAGAAGCATTAGAGTAAGGGAGGCAGTGGCAAATAATCCTAACTCAACGCCAGAGATTCTTTTACGACTTGCAAAAGATGATTCTACTCTTGTAAGAATGGCGGTAGTCAATAACAAGAACGTAACTTCAGAGATTCTTGAGCAATTTTTGGGAGATTTATCTGATAAGGTAAGGTCAAGAGTAGCTAAAAGTGAAAGTGCAAATCAAAATAGTCTCATGGAGCTTTCAAAAGATAAAGTAGATTATGTCAGAAGAGAGGTTGCAGAAAACAAGAACACCCCTGATGAAGTACTTCTAAGGCTTATGCGTGATTTTAATGGTGAGGTTGCTTATTGTGCATTTGAGAATTACAAAAAGAAAGGATGATTTTCATTAACACACTATCAATTGGTAGTGTGTTTTTTTTATATAAACATTGAAAAATACTAAAAAATGTTATAGAATAAGTTAGGATATATTTTATAACATTTTTAAGCATGATAGAAAATATTTAAATAGTAAATTAATAAAGAATCGGGGTGATAAAAGTGGCAAAATCAACAGTAGCTATAATAGGAAAACCAAATGTCGGAAAATCTACATTTTTTAATTATTTAATAGGGGAAAGAAAAGCAATAGTAGGCGACACTCCGGGTACAACTAGAGATAGAATTTATGGAGAAACTAATTGGAGAGATAGAAAATTTACATTAATAGATACAGGTGGAATTGAAGAAAAAAGTGAAGATGTTATTTCTACACAAATGCGTATACAAGCAGAGCTTGCAATAGAATTTGCAGATTTGATTATATTTATGACAGATGTAAAAACAGGAGTAACAGATATAGATAAAGATATAGCACAGATGATTAGAAAGTCTAAGAAAAAGGTAATTTTGGTCTGCAACAAAGTAGATGATTTTCAAAAACTACAAAATGATGTCTATGAATTTTATAATTTAGGTTTAGGAAAACCATACCCTATTTCATCAGCAAATGCAAAAGGAATAGGAGACATATTAGATGCAATATATGATGAACTTCCAGAAAAAGAAGATGATGAAGATGATGAAGAAAGAATTAAAGTTACTATAATTGGTAAACCTAATGTAGGAAAATCATCATTAATAAATAAAATTTTAGGTGAAAATAGATTAATAGTAAGTGATGTCGCAGGAACAACTAGAGATGCAATAGATTCGGAATTTGATAATAAATATGGAAAATATACTTTTATTGATACAGCAGGATTAAGAAGACACAGTAAGGTAAATGAAAACATTGAAAAATATAGTGTTCTAAGAACTAATTTAGCCATAGAAAGAGCAGATGTATGCATACTTATGATAGATGCAGAAGAAGGAGTAACAGAGCAAGATACTAAAATTGCAGGAATAGCTCACGAGGCAGGAAAAGGAATAATAATTGCAATAAATAAATGGGACATATATAATAAAGAAAGTGGAAGTTTAGAAAAATATACAAAAGAGGTTTATAACAAATTACCATATTTAGAATATGCACCAATTATTTTTATTTCAGCAAAAACTGGACAAAGAGTAGCAAAGATATATGAGTTGATAAATCAAGTATCAAACAATAATGCACTTAGAATATCTACATCTAATTTAAATGCACTTCTAGAGGAAGCGGTTTCAATAGTTCAACCACCAACGGACAAAGGAAAAAGATTAAAAATTTATTATATGACACAGGTTAGTACAAAGCCACCAACATTTGCAATATTTGCAAATAGTAAAAAATTATTTCACTTTTCATATCAGAGATATATTGTTAATATTCTTAGAAAAGAATATGGATTTATAGGAAGTCCAATAAAAATTTTAATTAGAGAAAGGAAAGAAAAAGATGTTGATTAATTATGTAGTAGTAGCAGTAATAGCATACTTAATAGGTAGTGTAAGTTTTTCAATTATTTTTACAAAAAGATTTGCAGGATTTGACGTAAGAGAAAAAGGTAGTAAAAATGCAGGAACAACAAATGTTTTAAGAACTGCAGGAAAGGGATTAGCTGTTCTTACTTTAATTTGTGATATTTTAAAAGGAGTAGCTGCAGTACTTGTAGCACTATTAGTTGGAGAAATGATAAAAGGTTCAGACGAAGTTAGAGCAATTTTAGTTCTAATTGCAGGAATATTTGTTGTGATAGGTCATACTTTTCCAATATTCTTTAAGTTTAAAGGAGGAAAAGGTGTTGCAACTTCATTAGGAGTTATATTAATGGCAAACTGGGAAATAGGATTAATATGCTTGGTATTTGGTGTCATTTTAATTTTAATTTCAAGGATGGTTTCATTAGGATCACTTGGATCAGCAATCTTGTTCCCTATATTATGTATTTTTAATAATACTAATTATATAGTAGGTGGGGAAAAAGCACATTTTGCATATATTGTTTTTTCAATAATTTTAGCATTAATAGTTATATTTAATCATAGAGAAAATATAAAAAGATTAGCTAACGGAACAGAAAGTAAAATTAACTTAAAAAAATAAATAATAGAAAAGGTTTATAGGTATTTCCTAAATAAAAATCTAAATATTTTATAAGGAAGTTATACAAATGAATAAAAAGGTTGCTATTATTGGAAGTGGAAGCTGGGGAGTAGCCTTAGGCAATCATCTTGCAAGCTTAGGTAATAATGTAATGATATGGTCTTTTTCAGAAGAAGAAAATGATATTATTAATAATGAAAAAACATGTAAGTTTATTCCAGATATAAAAATTGAAAATAATTTAGTATGTTCAAACGATATTAGAGAAGTAGTAGAAGGTAGTGATTTTATTCTACATGTTACTCCTTCAAAATATACAAGAAGTACATTTAAATCATATAAAGATTATATAGGCGATAAACCAATAATAATATGTTCAAAAGGTTTAGAAGATGAAACATTAAGTACACTAGATAAAGTAATTTTAGATGAGATGCCTACTGCAAGGATTGCTGCACTTTCAGGACCAAGTTATGCTACAGAAGTTGTAAAGCATATTCCTACAGCAATTATTTTAGCATCAAAAGATCAAAAAATATTACAAGATATTCCTAAAGTATTTTCTAATGAATATATGCGAGTATATAAATCGAATGATATAATTGGAGTTGAAATAGGAGGAGCATTAAAAAATATAATTGCTTTCTGTGCTGGTATAGCAGCAGAATTGGGATTAGGAACTAATGGTCAAGCGGCATTAATTACTAGAGGTCTCGCTGAAATATCTAGACTTGGGGTAAAAATGGGAGCAGATGCTGAAACATTTTTTGGCTTATCTGGATTAGGAGATTTAATGCTTACTTGTTCAAGTGATGAAAGTCGAAATAGAAGAGCAGGAAGGTTAATAGGAAAAGGTATGACTCCAGAAGAAGCTTCGAAGGATATTGGTATGACAATAGAAAGCATAGATAATATTGAAATTGCAAGAAAATTGCAAGAAAAATATGATGTTGAAATGCCAATAGTAGAAACAGCTTATGAAGTATTATATAAAGGACTTTCACCTAAAGATGCTGTAACAAAATTAATGACAAGACAATTAAAATTTGAAAATGAATAAATTATTTAAGTGGAGATTTTCAAATAAAATAGTATTAATAAAAAATTACAATAATTTAACAACAAATTATATAAATTCAAATTTGATAATTAACAAAAAAATTAATTATAAAATGGAATAGAATTTCTTAAGTATAAAATAGCAAAATATAGAAATACTAATAAAAATAAATACTTAGGAGATTTTATTTTTATGAAAAAAGAATATGGAAAATATATTGCAATTATATTAGGAATAATCTGTATTATATTAATAATAACATTAATATCAATTAGATTATCAAACGTAAATGCGCAAAGTGAAAACTTAAATTTGAAACAAAAAATTTCAGAGGAAATATCTTATATTGATTCAAATATTATAGAGATAATGAATAAATTAAATAATATTGATGTAATAAAATATAAAGTATATACAAAAGAGATTAATGAATCACAAGATAATGCATCAAATTCAACTCAAAATTCATCACAAGAAACTCAGGATTCAGAAAGCGAAAAATCAGAAGGAGATAGCCAAAATAGTAGTTCAAGTCAAGAAGGTAGTCAAAGTAATTCATCGGAAAATCAAACTAAAAGTCCTACAACGATATCAGAATTAGTTCCAAATACATCATTAAGTCAAGGCAGTCAAGAACCAGATTGGGAGCAAATATCTTTTCAAATGGAAAAGATTTATTCTACGTGGCCTACAATCAATTTGGATTTGCAAAATCAAGGTATAACAAATGAATTAATCTCAAATTTTTCATTATCAATGGATGGAGTTGTTCAATCAATAAAAAATAAAGACAAAAATAATACATTAATTAATTTATTTAATATGTATATAAATGTTCCAAAATATTCATCAAGCATTAATGAAGATGATAATGAACAAAATTTATATAATACAAAACTTAATATTTTAAATGCTTATGTGATT
>CANPZY010000027.1 GCA_947588945.1 uncultured Clostridia bacterium | reverse complement strand
ATGAGAGTCATTGAGCTGACCAATACTAATAAATCGAGGGCTTAACCATAAAAAATGATTAAGTAAGAGATAAGAAAAAAAGAAGATTAGAAGATAATATGGGAAAACGAGAAAGAAATAAAAACTTAAATTTTCAAAAACTAGGAATAGAAAAAGAAAATAGAAGTATAATAAAAAGCGAAAAAAATGAATAAAAGAAAATTCTTAAAGTAAGCTATATATTTTTGAGTGTGCTAAAGCTTAAGTAAAATAAAGATAAAAAAATAAAAACTTAAGTAAAAGAAAAAAGCATACGAAACATTTCTGGTGACGATAACTTGGAGGAAATACCCGTTCCCATCCCGAACACGGAAGTCAAGCTCCAAAGTGCCGAAGATACTTGTGGGTTACCCTGCTTGGAAAATAGGTTGTTGCCAGATTTTTTTTGCTAAAAAATAATAAAAAGTAAATCATAAAAAAAGATAATTAGAATTAAATAGGAATTTATAATTTTTATTTAATTCTTTTTATCTTTTTTATTATATCAATATTTTTATATATTTAAATAAGTATAAGGATTCAAATAAAATCATAAAATTTATTTTATATAAAGTGTAAAACGAGTAGCAATATATGAGTTTGCGTTGTCACAGGTTAGATTATATCGAGAACTTGGCGAAAATTCTTCTGTGTTGTTATAGTAACTTCCCCTAGCAACTCGGTAGTTGTTTGAGTTTGCTTCTAATGTCCACTCAGTATGGTTTCCTTCCAGGTCAAAAATATTTAGTATCTTATCGTTTTTCGTTACTCCTGTGTAGACTTTTTCATCCCCATAATGACCATTTCCGTTTTTCGTTACGTTTTCTTTATCATCTCCTGTTAATGCATAGTTTAACATCGCATCATATTGGCTTCCCCATATCATACTTGATTTCACTGATTTTTTTTCATTGGTATATGTTTTTGCCTTTGAATATAATCCATACCATTGACGTGATACAAACCAATCACCCGCATTCCTCACTGGTCCTATTTTCGAAGTAGCTTTACCAGATGACATATTATATTCAATGACGTCTTTCACGCCCATTTCGTATCTTGCTACATAGAATCCACCATATGTTTTTACACTATATATCATTTCATTATAATCTTCTTTCATCGTATTCAAAAACGTATTGGAATTTTTGTATCGATCCGCTTCCCAAGGTAACCATTGTCGTAAATCCCTTAGGTAATTCACATCTGCATTATCTGGGAAGTCGGCGTCGTATACAATTTTAGAATCTGGCTCTCTATATTCATATGTTCCTTGTCCATATGATTCCATTTCAGTTGAATCTGTTCCAGTAAAATTATATAAAACACCTTCATAATTTGTTTTACCATTATCATCTTTACCGATATATTCATCTGCGGTAGATATTTTTGCCATAGGCTTATTCGTTCCTACAACTGTTAAATCAGGATTTATTGGTATCCATACAAATTCATTTCCAGTACTTTTTCCAGTTTCATCTATACTATCTGTTATTATTATTCCTTCCTTTGCATTGTTTGGTGACTCATTTGGAATTGTAAATCCTGCAGGAACTGTTATTTTTACTCTATCATCTGATATAACTTTAGTATTCTCTGTTAGTAGTTTTTTTGATTCTTTTATTTTCTTTACTTTTAAAGTAGTGTCTTCATAAAATTTTCCATCATATATTTCTGAAGCTAATATATCATTATATTTATTATCATTTGAGGTTAGTACTAAACTTGATAAATCATCTGGTAAATCGTCACCTTCTAGGTTATAAGAAAAATATTTATCCAATATTTCCTTAAATTCATCTTTATATATTTTTCCACCATTTCTTATTTGCATGCTGTGTATATCTGTTTTTACTAATTCTATTAATGATGTTCTATCAGTTGCAGAGCTTACATCTTTTGATTGCTTTAATAGACCGTTTTCTTTTGTAACTGTAGATAATGTTATACCTGTTAATATTAATAATACAATTATTGCTATAACTAGAGAAATAACTGCAATACCATTAAAATTTTTATACAAGTTCATACTAATTTTTTTCATAATTAAATTTGTCTCCTCCTTTGTATTGTGAAAAAAATTTTTAATAAAAATAAATTAATTTATTAATTGAATATTTTTCATTTAAAGTATAGCATTGTTTCGATAGATTTGCACTTTAATAAAAATATTTTTGCAAACGAGAAGATATTTCTAGAGTAAAATTATTTCAATAGATTCTGAAATATATTCAAGAGATAATATTGATGAAACAACATAACAGTACTTTTTGCATAACAATAAAAAATACATCTATGAATTCTTTACAAAAGTTGATAAATATGGTAAAATGCAAAAGATAAAAAAATGAATAAAATTAATGATTTGCAGTTGTTGCAAAGAAAATTGACTAAAATTATTTATCATTTATTTTTAGAAAGGAAAATTAAAAATATGAACGTAGATAAAAATGAACTTTTGCATATTGCAAAATTGTCAGATTTGAAAATAGATGAAAAAGAAATTGATAAATATTTATCAAACCTAGATAATATTTTAGAATATGTAAAAATACTTGAAAAAGTTCCTATTGCTGACCTAGATGAGACTATAGGAGCAAACGATAATATAAATGTATTTAGAAAAGATGAAGTAAAAACTTTTGAAAATAGAGATGCTTTATTAAATAATGCACCAGAAATAGAAAGAGATATGTTTAAAATTCCTAAAGTTTTATAAAAATTTTAGATGATTTTCATTATAAAATTAATATTAATTTTAATAAATAAAGAATAGTACTTTAGATGTATAAAAATGTATAATCAGTAAAAGGAGTATATTATGGGAAAATTATTTGTAATAGATGGAACAGATGGTTCAGGAAAGCAAACTCAAGTTGAAGAATTAGAAAAAAAGTTAAAAGAAAGAAATATAGAATATAGAAAAGCTGATTTTCCTAACTATGATAGTCCTTCTTCAGCACTTGTAAAAATGTATTTATCAGGTGAGTTTGGAGATAATGCAAAAAATATAAGTCCATATATTGCTTCAACTTTCTATGCAGTTGATAGGTATGCAACATTTAAAAAAGATTTTGAGGAATTTTATAATAATGGTGGAATTGTAATTGCAGATAGATACACAACTTCAAATATGGTTCACCAAGCAGGAAAAATTGATAATGAAGAAGAAAGAGATAAGTTTTTAAACTGGTTAGAAGATTATGAATTTAATTTATATGGTTTGCCAAGACCAACTGAAGTATTTTTCTTAAATATGCCAGTTGAAAAAGCAATGGAACTTACAAAAAATAGAGAAAATAAATTTACTCATAATACTCAAAAAGATATACATGAAAGAGATATAAATCATTTAAAAGATGCTCATAATGCAGCTTGCTATGTTGCGAAAAAATATAATTGGTTTGAAATAAATTGTGTTAAAGATGGAAATATAAGAACAATTGAAGATATTTCAAATGAAATATTTGGTGAGATTTCAAAACATATATAATAAAGATTAATATTTGTAAAGATAAATTATAGATTTTTTAAAAATAAATATGAATAATGTATAGATCTAATACTTATATTAGGAGGTTTAAGGATATATTAAATTTCTGTAGAAAATATTAGAAACTTGAGGAGGAAAATAGATGAATATTACTGAATTAACAGTTCATGAATTGCAGGAAAAAATAAAAAATAAAGAACTTACATCAGAGCAAATAACAAAAGCTTACATTGACAGAATTAATGAAAAAGAAAATGATGTAGCAGCTTTTGTAACAATTTGCAATGATTCTTTAGAACAATCAAAAAAGATTGATGAAGAATTAAATAAAGAAAATAATATTGCTGATGGTAGTCTTAAAGGAATT
The DNA here is from genome assembly GCA_947588945.1 of uncultured Clostridia bacterium. Taxonomy (GTDB): domain Bacteria; phylum Bacillota; class Clostridia; order TANB77; family CAG-508; genus CAG-793. The sequence continues at coordinate 16,848 of CANPZY010000027.1, read as the reverse complement.
CCAATAGGAATAAAAGATAATATTTGTACCAAAGGTATCAAGACTACATGTAGTTCAAAGATGCTTGAAAATTTTATATCACCTTATGATGCAACAGTTATAGAGAAAATAAAAAGTGAACAAATGCCTATTTTAGGAAAACTTAATATGGATGAATTTGCAATGGGAAGTTCAACAGAAAATTCAGCAATAAAAATTACTCATAATCCATGGAATTTAAATAAAGTACCAGGTGGTTCTTCAGGAGGTTCTGCAGCAGCAGTAGCGGCGAATATGGTTCCTTGGGCTTTAGGCTCTGATACAGGAGGGTCAATTCGTGAGCCTGCATCATTTTGCGGAGTTGTTGGATTAAAACTAACTTATGGTTTAGTATCAAGATATGGTTTAGTTGCATTTGCTTCATCACTTGACCAAATTGGACCAATTACAAAGGATGTAGAGGATTCCGCGATTTTATTAAATGTTATCGCAGGGCATGATGAAAAAGATACAACTTCTTATGATAGACCAAAAATAGATTATACAAAGTCATTAAAAAATGATGTTAAAGGACTAAAAATAGGAGTACCAAAAGAGTTTTTTGGTGAAGGTATAAGCGAAGATGTAAAGGCAAAATTAAAAGAATCAATTGAAGTATATAAAAGTCTAGGTGCAGAAGTTGAAGAATGTTCTTTAGGAGCTGTAGAATACGCTTTAGCAACTTATTACATAATTGCATGTGCTGAGGCAAGTTCTAATCTTGGAAGATTTGACGGAATTAGATATGGATATAGAGCAAAAGAATTTTCTGATTTAAAGGAATTATATGTAAATTCAAGAACAGAAGGTTTCGGAGACGAAGTTAAAAGAAGAATTATTTTAGGAACTTATGTGCTATCTTCAGGATATTATGATGCATATTATAAAAAAGCTCAAAAGGTTCGTACTTATGTAAAAAAACAATTTGATGAAAACTTTAAAAAATATGATGTACTTTTAACTCCAGTTGCACCAACAACTGCATTTGATATAGGACAGAAAAAAGAAAATCCACTTGAAATGTATCTTGCAGATGTTTGTACAGTTTCAATAAATATTGCAAGTGTTCCAGCAATCTCGATTCCTTGTGGTGTTGGAAAAGATGGAATGCCAATAGGAATGCAACTTATAGGTGATAGATTTTCAGAAGAAAAACTTTTAAATGCAGCATATACTTTTGAACAAAAAATTAAGTTTAGAGAAAATTATAAACCAGGATTTAATAAATAATTTTTCATATAAGTAAGTTAAAGATTTGATAAATCTAATTGTATTAAATTTATTAAGAAATAAAAAATTATTAATATAAAAGCTTAGTATTAATAATTGAATTATGAATACCGAAAGGAGATAAAATGTCAAGTAAAGAAGATTACGAATTAGTTGTTGGACTTGAAGTTCATGCTGAATTATCAACAAAAACAAAGATATTCTGTTCATGTTCAACAGAATTTGGTGCAGAACCAAATACTCATATATGTCCTATTTGTACAGCAATGCCAGGTGCTTTACCAGTACTAAATGAAAAAGTAGTTGAATATGCTGTAAAAGCTGGATTGTCAACAAATTGCTCTATTTCTAAGGATAGCAAAAATGATAGAAAAAATTATTTTTACCCTGACCTTCCAAAGTCTTATCAAATATCACAATTTGATAAACCACTTTGTAATAATGGATATGTTGAAATAGAAGATGATTTTGGAAATTCAAAGAAAGTTAGAATTTTAAGAATTCATATAGAAGAAGATGCCGGAAAGCTTAATCATAATGAGTATTCAGGTGGAAGCTTAGTTGACTTAAATAGAGCAGGAGTTCCACTAATTGAAATAGTATCAGAGCCAGATATTAATTCAAGTGATGAAGCAGATAGATATTTGAAAAAATTAAAATCGATATTACAATACATTGATGTATCTGATTGTAAAATGCAAGAAGGATCTTTAAGAGCAGATGTAAATGTTTCAGTTCATAAAAAAGGTGAGCCTTTTGGAACAAGACATGAGATAAAAAATATGAACTCATTTAAGTCAATACAAAGAGCAATTGATTATGAAAAGGAAAAACAAATTATTGATGTAGAAAATGGAAAGACTATAACACAAGAAACTCTTAGATGGGATGACTTTGAAGGACAGACTTCAGAAATGAGAGACAAGGAAGATGCACAAGATTATAGATATTTTCCAGAGCCTGATTTAGTTGCAATTAGATTATCAGATGAATATATAGAAGATATAAAAAACAATCTTCCAGAAATGCCTGAAAGTAGAAAAGAAAGATATATAAAAGAATTTAAGTTGACAGAAAAAGAGGCTAATTTCTTAGTTAGCTCAAAAGCTTTTTCAGATATATTTGAAAAGGCAGGGGAGATTTGCAAAAATTATAAAGCGGTATTTAATTGGTTAAATTCGGATATATCAAGGATTCTAAATGAAAAAGAATTTGAACCAGAGCAGATTCCTTTTAGTGCAGAAAATTTAGCGGAATTAGTTACTTTAATTGACAATGGAACAATTAGTTCTAGCATTGGAAAGAAAGTTTTAGATGAACTTTTTGAAAATCCAAGAGAGCCTAAAAAAATAATTGAAGAAAAAGGTTGGATTCAAATTTCTGATGAAAGTGCGATAAAAGAAGTAGTTATGAAAGTATTACAGAATAATCCTCAATCTATTGCAGATTTTAAAGCAGGAAAAGATAAGGCTTTGGCATTTTTGATTGGTCAAGCAATGAAGGAAACTAAAGGAAAAGCAAATCCTAAAATGCTAACAGATATGTTCTTAGCAGAATTAAAAAAATAAAAATATAATATAAATGTAGACACAAAAAGTGTTTACATTTTTTTATTTTTTGAAATTCCAAAATACTACAAATTTTCCCAAAACTACTTGAAAAAATCTAGTTTTATAGTATAATAATATATATGAAAAAATGAAATGTAGATAAAAATGGAGGAAAATATTGTGGTAGACCAAATGCAGCCAAATAGAACTAAAGACTTAATAAAAATAAAAGTATTAGGAATCGGTGGAGGCGGAAACAACGCTGTTAATCAAATGATAAAATCAGATGTTGATGGAGCAGAATATATATTGATAAACACAGAGAAAGGAATACTTGATAGAGCTTATTCAGGCTGTACTACATTACAAATCGGAAAGGAAACAACAAGAGGATTAGGCGCAGGAGCAAATCCTGAAATAGGAGAAAAAGCAGCAAAAGAAAGTTCAGAGGAAATAGAAAAATTATTAGATGATACAGATTTACTATTTATTACTGCTGGAATGGGCGGAGGAACTGGAACAGGTGCAATTCCAGTAATTGCTGAGATAGCCAGAAAAAAAGGGATTCTTACAATTGGTATAGTAACAACTCCTTTTGCATTTGAAGGAAGACTTAGAGCAGTTAGAGCAAATATGGGAATTGAAAAATTAAAACCTAATGTAAACTCTTTGATTGTAATTTCTAATGATGAACTATTAAAAAATACAAATAAAGATGTATCTATATTAAATGCATTTAAAATGACTGATGATATTTTAAGACAAGGAATTCAATCTATAACTGATATAATTAATTCAGTAGGTGAAATAAATGTTGATTTTGCTGATGTTAAAACTGCATTGACATTTGAAGGATATGCATATATGGGAATTGGTGAATCAGATGGAGAATCAAAAATAATTGATGCAACTAATGATGCACTTAATAATCCATTAACTAAAAATAGTATAGATGGAGCAAAGGCTGTAATATTTAATATTAAAGGAAGTCAAGATATAGGCTTAGAAGAAATTAACAGAAGTGCAGAAATTATTTCAGAAAAAGTTAGTCCAGAAGCAAATATAATTTTTGGTACAGTTATAGATGAGAGTTTAGGAGATAAAGTAATTGTTACTGTTGTAGCAACAGGAATAAAAGAAGACGGAGAAAAAAATGAAACTAGATGAATTTAATTTATTAGAAGTAGATGTATTTGACGGAGATGACTTAATTTTTAATGGTATGAGTGAAGATATACCAGAGAGTTTAAAAGATAAGCATATAAATATAATTGGAATAGATGGAAAAAAGGTTATTACCAAGTTGGTTAAATAAGTTTTTATAAAAAAATGAATCCAATATTATAAAATTCTATAAAACTACATTAAATTGTAGTTTTATTTTTTGCAAAAAAATTATTGTTAATAATGGAATAAATTATTAATAAGTGGCAATAATTTTTTTAAGGAAATAATATTAAGAGAAAGGAAAAAAGTCTATGGAGAATTCTGAAAAGAAAAATATTATTAGAGAAGCAGAAAACATACTTGAGGAATATAGAAAAAAGGATATAGAAGAAAAGAGAAAAATTAGTGAATTAAAAAGTAATTATAAAAAGATAAAAATAGTAAATTTTACCTTAAAAATAATTGTAGGTATAATGGCATTAGCTATATTTTTAATGATTATATAAAAAATAAATAGAGATTTTTAGTGACATAAACTCGTCTTATAGTTCATATACTTTAAAAGACTATAAGAGGAGTTTTTTATATGGAAAGATACATAAGTGAAGAAGAAAGAATAAGAAAAGCTGAAGAAATATCAGCTAGAAGGCGAAATAGGATACCAGTAAGTAATATTAATGTAAATAAAAAAAGAAAGATGCCACTTTTAAGTAAATTATTTATTCAAGTGATATGTAGTATATGTATTTTTGGAATTTTTTATTTTATTAATCAAAATAATAGTATGGCAATGGAAAAAATAAAACCTGTTCTTTCGGAAGATACCGATTTTGTAAAAATATATACTCAGATAAATGATTTTTTTAAAAACTTTTTTGAAAAAATAAATAAAAATGAAAGTACAAATAATGTTTCTGAAGAACAAACAAATGAAATAATAGAAAACTTAACTGATGAAGTTGTACACAACGAAACTGTAAATGATGAAAATACAAACGATAAGACTACAAATGATGAAGTTTCAAATGATGAAGATGTAAGTGGTGAAGTAAATAACGAGGAAAATGCAGAGAATGAAAATAGCGAAAATATTGCAGGAGTTGGTGGAAGTGAAGAAGTTAATTTAAGTGAAACAGATCAAGATATTATATATATAAAAGATAATAAAAATTTTATAAAGCCTGTAAATGGATGGATAACGTCAGGCTATGGAGAAAGAGAAGCTACAGAAATAATTTCCGCTAACCATGCAGGAGTTGATATTGGAGCAAATAGTGGAACCGAAATAATTGCTTCAATGTCAGGAGTAGTAGAGTTGGTATCAAGTGAAGGGGATTATGGAAAACATTTAATAATTACAGATGGAGAGGTAAGTACACTTTATGCTCACTGTAGTCAAATTATAGTGAACCAAGGTGACTATATAAATCAAGGACAAAAGATAGCAGAAGTAGGTTCTACAGGAAGAACGACCGGTCCACATCTTCATTTTGAAATAAGAAGAAATAATAAAACGGTTGATCCACAGAAAATATTAGATTTGTAAAATTACTAATGAAGGAGATTTGTTAATGCAGATAAAAGTAGATATAAAGATATTTATATTTTTTTTAATATTTTTAATAACTAAAAAAATAAAAGTATATGGAATATTAATGATTTTTTCACTATTACACGAAATAGGACATTTTATATGTGGACTATTGTTAGGTTTTAAACCGCAAAAAATGACAGTATTGCCTTATGGACTAAAAATAAATTTTAGAACACAAATAAATGATTTAAATAAAAAAGTTAAAGAAGGAAATATGCTTTCTGTAAAAAAAATAATCTTAGCGTTAGCAGGTCCATTAACGAATGTTATATGTGTAATTATAGCAGGATTTATAAATAAAAATATACATATAATTGAAAATGATACATATTCAAATATAATTTATGCAAATATACTAATTGCTATATTTAATCTATTGCCAATTTTTCCATTAGATGGCCGGAAGAATAGTTAACGAGCTAATCCATTTGAGAATTGGATTAAGGAAAAGTTACAAATATACTCAAATTATATCAGAAATAACTTTATATATTGTTACTACTATATCAAGCGTATTGATTTTATATTATAAAAATATTGCTATTTTTATAATTATGGTTTATTTATGGTGTATTGTTTACAGAAATAAAAAACAAATAAATGCAAAGGAAAAAATGTACAATGCAATTGAAAGATATGAAAGTATGCAAAGCGATAATATACAATGCAGTTGGAAGATATGAAAGTATGCAAAGCGATAATATACAATGCAGTTGGAAGATATGAAAGTATGCAAAGCGATAATATACAATGTAGTTGGAAGATATAAGCGATTTTGTGTTAAAAAGTTAATCTTATCTTTTTGACATTTACTATAGAATAATGTAAAATAACATAAACATTAATAATAGAGAGGAAAATATGGAAAATTATACAATTAAAAAATGTGATGATATTGAATATTTGCAATTTAATAAGTTACTAGAGTTTCAAGATGATTTAAAACATGCATTTACCTTAAAAACATATAATGTTGGATTAGATAAGAAAGACACGAATATAGATTTTAATTTTAATAAAATTTCTAACATATTAAATATAGAAAAGGAACAAATATATAAACCTAAACAAAGTCATTCATCAAATATAGTTGAAATTACAGATGGAAAAGAAGATTTAATAAATGTTGATGGCTTAATAACTGATAGAATTAATAAGGCTCTAGTTATATCAATAGCTGATTGTATTTGCTTGATGATGTATGATCCTAAAAATAAAGTAATTGCCAATATACATTCTGGTTGGAAGGGGACATTGCAAAAAATAGGACAAAAAGCAGTTAATATCATGATGAATGATTATAATTGTAGACCAGATAATATAATTTGTTGCATAGGACCAAGTATAAGGAAAGACCATTTTTTAGTAAATAAAGATGTTGAAGAAATGTTTGAAAGTAAGTTTTCGGATTATATTAAACATAATCAAATTATAGAAGAAACAAATGAATGTAATGAAAAAGGTAAGCAATATAAAATTGATTCAGTGTTAATTAATAAGTTAATGCTAGAAGAATTAGGGCTACTTAGTAAAAATATTATTGATAGTAATATCTGCACAATATGTAATAAAGATAAATTTCATTCATATAGAGCAGAAGGAGAGGATTTTTGCAAAAATATGGGAATAATGATGTTAAGATAATATTTAAAGAAGTATATATAAAATATTAGAGTAGATATAAGCAAATGTATAATTAAATTATAAAAAGAAGGAATAATTAATGTTTGATAATTGGGAAGAACTTGAAAAAAGTATAGAAAGTTGTAATAAATGCAAATTAAATAAAGGAAGAACAAATATTGTTTTTGGAGTAGGAAATAAAAACGCAGATATAATGTTTATTGGTGAAGGTCCAGGGGCAGATGAAGATAAGGAAGGAATTCCTTTTGTTGGAAAAGCTGGACAACTTATGGATAAAGCATTTATTGGAATTGGAATAAATAGAGATAATGTTTATATTGCAAATATTGTAAAGTGCAGACCACCACAAAATAGAGTTCCAGAAAAAGATGAAGTCGCAGGTTGTTTAAATTATTTAAGAAATCAAGTAATTTTAGTGAATCCGAAAATTATTGTGTTACTTGGAAGCACTGCTTTAAAAAATATAATGGGTGATGAACATTCAATAACAAAGGAAAGAGGAATATTAACTGAAAAAAAAGATATTAAATATCTTCCAACATGGCATCCGGCAGCGCTATTAAGAGATGAAAGCAAAAAAATTGAATTTTGGCAAGACTTAAAATTGCTAAAAAATATAGCAGATGAACAAAAGTTATTAATATAAATAAAATTCTTAGGTTAAAAAAAAATTAAATTAAATTAAATAAAAACAAGTTATTAAGCAAAATATACAAAAATAAAAAAGTAAAGAAGTAAAGAAGGAAGAAATGAACGAAGAAGAAATAAGAAATTATTGTTTGAATTGTGTAAATAAACCTTGCAAAAATGGATGTCCATTGAATAATGATATACCAGCATTTATACATAATGAAAATTTAAAAGAGGCTTATGAAATACTATGTAAAACTACATTATTACCTGCAATATGTGGAAAAGTATGTCCTCATGAAAAACAATGCCAAGGAAGTTGCGTAAGAGGGATAAAAGGAGAAAGTGTTTCAATAGGTAAAATGGAAGAGTTTATAGGAATAAACTCAATAAAGAATAATTATAAGATACCTACGGAAATAGATAAAGAGTTAGAAAATAAGAAGGTCGCTATTGTAGGAGGCGGACCTTCTGGTTTGACATGTGCGGGATTCCTTGCAAGAAAAGGAATTAAGGTTACAATTTATGAAAGATTTAATGAGTTAGGTGGAATATTAACTCATGGAATACCGGAATTCAGATTAGATAAAGAAATAGTAAAGGCAACAATATCAAAAATACTTGATTTAGGGGTAGAGGTAAAATTAAATCAGACTTTTGGACAAGACTTCACAATTACAGATTTAACATCTAAATATGATGCAGTATTCATAGGAATTGGAGCCAATATTCCAACCAAAATGAATATAGAAGGGGAAAACTTAAATGGTGTATTTGGAGGAAATACACTATTAGAAAGTGGAGAACATCCATATTATAGAGGAAAAAAGGTAGCAGTAATTGGTGGAGGAAATGTTGCAATGGATACTGCAAGAACTATAAATAAACTAGGTGCTGAAAAAGTGTATGTTATTTATAGACGTGCAGAAGAGCAGATGCCTGCAGAAAAAAAAGAAATAAATGATGCAAAGAATGAAGGAATTTCATTTTTATTTCAAACAAATATAGTAAAGATAATTGGTAATGAAAAAGTTGAAAAAATAGAATGTATAAAAACGAAGCTTGTTCAAAAAGAAGGCGAAAAAAGGCTTTCTCCAGTAAATATAGAAAATAGCAATTATCTGATGGATATGGATTATGTTGTTATGGCAACAGGTTCAAAACCAGATGATAATACAATAAAAGATTTTGAAAAAAATAAATGGGGATATGTAAATGTAAATGAAAACATGCAAACATCAATACCTAATGTATTTGCAGGAGGAGACATTGTAGGAGAGAAGGCAACTGTTGCCTTTGCAGCAAGATCTGGAAGAAATGCGTCAGAAAGCATAATTAAATTTTTAAAATATTCTTATTGACTTTAAATGGTGTGAATGCTAAAATTAAATATGTATACATAAAATGTAGAAAGAGAGAGTAAAAGTGAAAAAGACAAAAATAAAAGCAGAAAAAAATAAAGAAAAGAAACATGTTGATATCGGTAAAAGTTTTGCAAGAATAGTAGCTTTATTATTGGTTATTATGATGATAATAGCAGCATGTGGAACAGTCTTATATTATATTGTATTAAGTGCAAAGGGATTAATTTAAAATATAAAAAACGAAAGGATAAAATAATGTTTGAAAAAATAAATCAACAGATGAGCATAGATTTTCCAACATATATAAATGAATTAAAAGCATATCCTTGGCAAATAATAACAGCAGTATTAGATGTGATTTTAGTAGGTTTTTTAATTTATGGATTTTTTAAATTGACAAAAAAATCTAGAGCTATGCAACTTTTAAAAGGAATCATATTTCTTATAATTATAACGATATTAAGTAGTATATTAAAATTAAGAATACTTAATTTTATTCTTACATCATTTATGACTTATGGAGTTATAGCATTACTACTAATTTTTCAACCAGAATTAAGAAGAGCTTTGGAGCAATTAGGATCTAGCACATTTACAAAAATGTTTGGGATAGACAAGAGTTTAAGAAATAAAACGAAAGAAGATATTTATAAAATTGTTATTGCTACTGAGGAACTTGCCAAAACTAAAACAGGAGCCTTAATTGTTTTTGAAAGAGATATAAAATTACAAGATATTGTAGAAACTGGTGTAGAATTAGATTCAATTATTTCACCACAATTATTAGTAAATATATTTGTTCCTAAAACACCACTTCATGATGGAGCAGTAATTATAGCAAATAACAAAATTGTATCAGCTGCTTGTATATTGCCACTTACAAGTGATAAAGATATGGTTAGAGGGCTAGGAACAAGACATAGAGCAGCAATTGGAATTTCAAAAGAATCTGATGCAATTGCAGTAGTAGTGTCTGAAGAAACAGGAAAGATGTCCATTGCTAAAGATGGAACTTTGATTGTAGATGTTGATGAAGATGCATTAAAGAGAATATTAATGAAAAATCTTGTGACTGATAGATTTGGACCAGAACAGAAAAAAAGTAAGTTCTCTGAAATTAAAAAAAAAGTAGCTAAAAAGAAAGATAAAATTATAGAATACAAAAAAATAGAAAAAGAAAAGAAAAAAGAGCAAGAAAATTCTCAAAATTAAACATAAAAAACAAAGTAGAAATTCAAATTAAAAATAGATAAAAAGTAATAGAGTTTATGAACGGAGTTTATTGTGCGAAATATAAAACTAACAATTGAATATGATGGAAAAGATTTTAATGGTTGGCAGAAACAACCTAATAAACTAAATATTCAAGGAGAAATAGAAAGAGCTATTGAAATAATAACTGGAGAAAAAGTTGAATTAATTGGATCAGGCAGGACAGATGCAGGAGTAAATGCTTTAAATCAAGTTGCAAACTTTAAACTTGAAAAAGATTTTCCAATAGATAAAATTCCAATAGCTTTAAATTCAAATCTAAAACAATCAATAAGAATTAAATCAGCAGAAGAGGTTGATGAGAAATTTCATAGCAGATATACTTGTAAAAAGAAAACTTATGAGTACACAATAAACAATTCAAAATATGGAACAGCAATATACAGAAATATGCAATTTCATTATCCAATCAAATTAAATGAAAATAAAATGAATGAAGCAATAAAATATTTAATTGGAGAACATGACTTTAAATCTTTTAAAGCTAGTGGAACAAGTAGTAAAAGTAGTGTAAGAATAATTTATAATGCAGAAGTTGTACGAAAAGATGACATTATAAAAATTAGATTAACAGGGAATGGTTTTCTGTATAATATGGTAAGAATAATTGCTGGAACATTAATTGAAGTTGGAGAAGGAAAAATTAAGCCGATAGAAGTAAAGAATATTTTAGAGGCAAAAGATAGATTAAAAGCAGGAAAAACGCTTTCGCCACAAGGATTGTGCTTATTAAATGTTGAATATTAAAAATAAGCTATTATATATATAATAAATTATTTAATATAAAAAAGTTTATATATAATTAAAAAATAAGATAATAAAAATTGAATATAACAAAATAGTAAGATGGATAATATAATATACTAAGGGGGAAAATATATGATAGATCCAATCTTACTATTTTTCGTATTTCCACTCGTAACAATAATATTCGCAATAGCACTAGAAAGAATATTTAATAACCCCTTTTTAGTTTCAGCAATAATATTTGGCATATTTTTAATATTGGCTTTTACAGCATTTACTGAAGATTTTCTTATAGCAGCAATTGCTTATGGAATATTAGCTTTCATTACTGCTCTGATTTTTAGTACGATACAAAATATTTTAGACAGATTGAATAATAATACTGGAAATAACACAGGCAATAATAATGGAAATAACAATACTGGAAACAATAATTCAGGTAACAACAATAATGGAAATAATAATTCAGGCAATAATAACAATGGAAATAATAATTCAGGCAATAATAACAATGGAAACAACAATTCTGGCAATAATAATAATGGAAATAATAACAGTGGTAACAACAACGGGAATAACAATAATGGTAATAATAACAATAATTTTCCAAATACTTGTGCTTGCAGAACATGTTGCTGTCAGAGACAATATTTAAGATGTTTACGAGGAAGATAATATAGAAATAAATATACTACGGCAAAGCTGGAAGTATATGTGCAAAAAAGACTGCTGACAATAAGTTAGCAGTCTTTTATAAAATATTAATTATTTTAAATTTACTATTGTAACACCATAATCTCCTTCACCGAAACCTGCGATATTAAAAGAAGAAACATATTTTGATTTTTTTAAATAACTATGAATACCTTGACGAAGTTTACCTGTTCCTTTTCCATGTATTACTCTAACTTGTTTTAAATGAGCCATTTTACAACTATCAAGATATTTGTCTAAGACTTCAATTGCAATATCAACAGTTTCACCTATAAGATTTATTTCGGTTGAAATTGAGGCTGATTTAGTATTATTAATATGAACCTTGCCAGATTGTTTTTCAGAGTTTTTTTTATTAATAATTTTTTTTGATTGGTTATCGTATTTATTATTTAATGATAAAAGCTTACTTAAATCTAATCCTTCAACATCAATTTTATTAATAGAATCATTTAAATCATTTCTTATAATATTTGCTTTTTTTACATCTTGAGTTTGCTCAAGTTCTTTAATTTTTGTACTTGCAACTAGTTTAGCATCATCTAAAATTTCTTTTGCTTCACGTTTAGCATTTTCAATTTTTTCTTTTTCCTTTATTAATTTTTCATTATTTTGAGTTTCAAGAGTTTTTCTTAAAAGTTCAACCTGAGTTAAATTTTTCTGCATTTCAATTTTCTCTTTTTCAATTTCAGCTTTATCATCATATATTTCTTTCATTAAAGTTTCTATATCAACATCAGGTTTACTTAAAAGAGAAGAGGCTCTTTTTATAATACTTTCTGGAATCCCAAGTTTTTGACTTATAGCAAAAGCATAACTGCTTCCGGGAATACCTAAAAGAAGGTGATAAGTTGGTTTTAATGTAGTTAAGTCGAATTCGCAACTTGCATTTTCAAAGCCATCATGTGTGATTGAATAATTTTTAATTTCGTTGTAGTGAGTAGTAGCTATGGTTAAAGCTTTTTTTTCAAAAAAGTATTCAAGCAAACTAATCGCAAGATTTGCACCTTCAAGTGGATCTGTACCAGAACCCAATTCATCTACTAAAATTAAGCTTTTATCTGTAAAATTATTTAATATTTGAACTAGATTTGTTATATGTGATGAAAATGTACTTAAAGATGTTTCAATACTTTGTTCATCACCAATATCAGCAAAAATATTATCAAATATTTTTATAGAACTACCATCTTTAACAGGAATACATAAACCGGCTTGTGCCAAAGCACACAAAAGTCCAACAGTTTTTAAAGTAACGGTTTTTCCTCCAGTATTTGGACCAGTAATAACTAATGAGTAAAAATCTTTTCCTAAATTAATATCAATAGGAACAACAGAATTTTTTTCTATTAAAGGATGTCTAGCTGATTTAAAATCAATAAAGTTATCTATTTGAGGCTTAGTGCAATCAAATTCTATACCAAATTTAGCCTTAGCTAAAATAAAGTCAATTTCTCCAACTAAATTGTAATTACTAATTAAGTTATTAGTAATAGGGTATAGAAGTGAAGAAAGTTCTTCTAAAATTCTGTCAATTTCTTTATTTTCTTCAATCGAAAGATTATTGATTGAATTGTTTATGTCAAATACAGCAATTGGCTCAATATATACTGTTGAACCACTACCAGAGGTATCATGAATTAAGCCTTTTATTTCGTTTTTGTATTCATCTTTTACAGGTATAACATATCTATTGTTTCTAATGGTTATTACACTATCCATAATATATTTTGAATAAGTGTTAGAGTGTAATATACTATTTAACTTGTTTTTAATTTCTGCTTCTAAATTTTTTCTATTTCGTCTAATAGAAGAAAGTTTACTTGATGCTTTATCACTAATTTCGTTCTCAGAAATAATACTATAAAAAATTTTATTTTCAATGTCTTGGTTTGAATATAATTCTTCAAGATAAGTATTTAGATATTTAAATTCAAACTCAGAATTTTTATAAAAGTTAATAAGCTCTCTAGAAATTTTTAATAGATTAGCTATTTCAAGTAATGATTTCGCATTTAAAGGGATATTGCTTTCTAATTTTTTTACATGTAAAGATAAATCTGATATTTCTACAATAGGAAAAGAACCAATGCTGTGAATAGCTTGCATTGCTTCATCTGTTTCATTTAAAAAATTTTCTATCTTTTTAGCATCAATAAAAGGTTCTAATTTTAAAGCAATATTTTTACCTAAAAATGTACTGCAATAATTTGAAACTTTTTCAGTAATTATATTAAATTCTAATTTATCTAAATATTTCTTTTCCATAAAAATATTATAACGGAAAATGGCTGAAAAATCAATAGAAAACTATAATATACAAATAGAAGATAATTTAATTTATTAGATTTAATTGAAACAATAAAAAAACAAAAAGAAAAAATTGTATATAATGAAATTACTTGCAAATAATAATTTTAGAAAATAAACGAAAAGTATTCAAAAATAATAAAATTTATGCTATACTGTTTATATATAGTAAAGAGAGGTGTATGAAAATGATACAAGTAACAAATATACAAGACTTAAAAACAGCAGTAAACCAAAATGGAGAAATGGTTATTACTATGTATAACAATGATATTGTAATTATGAAAATGGAAGAATATAGAGAAAAAATGTTAAAGAAAGATATAGAAGAACATCTATTAAGGGCGGAAGATGATATAAAAAATGGCAGAGTAAGAGATGCAAGAGAAGTTTTTAAAGAATGGAAAGAAAATATAGAAGAATGCCTGTAAATAATTATGTTATTTTATATACAATAAATGAACCAGAAAAAATAGTATATGTTGCACATATATATTATGGTGGAAGAAATTACTTAAATAATGATTTATTATAGAAAATAAATAAAAATTTCGCTTTGAGTTTAGAAATAAATTCAAGGCGATTTTTTATATAAAAATTTATGCTTAAATAAATGGATATTTTAATTTTATAAATGAATTATTATTAATTATTTAACTTAATAAAAATTTAACTTTAAAGAAAATATAACATAATTCAATAAATTTTGCAATATAAAAAAATGAAAATATAAAATTGTATCGAAAAAAAATAAGATGAAAAAGTAATAAAAGTATTGAAAAATACATAATAGCAGAGAATGTGAGATTTTTATTAAGTTAAATACTTAATAAAAATTAACATAAAACAGAAAGGAGAAAGTATAAAAAATATTTATACTAAGAAACAAATGAAAGAAATCAAAAATAAAGAAATAAAAAGAAGAAAAAGCCTAAGGGAAAAAGGAATAACATTAATAGCATTAGTTATAACAATCATAATACTTTTAATATTAGCTGGAGTAACACTAAATACAGCATTAAGTCAAAATGGATTATTTCAAAGAGCAAAGATAGCGGGAGAAAATTATAAAAGAGCAGAAAGTGATGAGGAAAAATCAATAAGTGAAATAGAAAAAGAAATAGATAATATAGGAAAAAGTGGAAAAACATTAGTACAAGCATTTAAAGATGGAGAAATACATGTAGGAGATTATGTAGTAAATTATAATGATACAATAAATAATAAATCAGCGACAGCAGTAATAGAAACCTACGAAACAGGGTATGAAGATCAACAAAAATATAGTGTAGATCTAAATACGACATGGAGAGTATTAGGATTAAGTAAAGATGAAAAAAACTTAATTATAACGACAGGGAGTCCAATAAAAAAAGAAGGAGAAGATCCATATTTATATTTATCAGGAGCAGAAGGATGGTATAATGCAGGAGTACGAGAAGAAGGAAACATATTAGATAGAGCATGTAAAATATATGCAGGAAAATATGCAAAAGAAACGAGAAGTATTAGATTTGAAGACATTACAGTTGCATTTGGAATAGAAATAGATGAGGAAAATAATAAAGCATATAAGGTTACTGATGAGGAAAGAATTGATCTTGATGATTATTATGGGAGAATGATGGGTTCTGAAGATGGTTATGAATATAAAGAAGGAGACTATGCACCAGAAAACTATCTAAGAGAGATGTATCCTAGTAAATATGATATGTTGCCTGAAAAACGAGTAGGAGATAGGGTAAATGAGGATACGGGATATAAATTTTCGGTTAATTTTGCTGTTGAAGATGATGTTGGGATTTTCGATAAAAAGGTGATTAGTGTCTTGTTTGATGGTACTAATGTTCAAAATGATGGGAAGAAACCGTACTGGTTGGCTTCGTCTGGTTTCAGTAATTTCACAGGATACGTATTTTGTTGCGGTATGGTGATTGGAATGGAAGATGGCTATCTTGCGAGTACTTTTGGAATGAGGTCGATTTTTGGTTATATGGGTTTTGGTAGCCCGATGAGTACTCGTGATGGATTGGGAGTTAGGGCTGTTGCAGTTCTGGAGGATAACGCTTTGGCTTCTAGTTTTGTTTTTGAGTCTAGTGGAGTTGAGGTTGATTGGGAAAAATCCTTTGGAAGCGTAGAATATAAGAATTTAGAAAAAGGTTTGGTGAGCTTGTCAAGTCTAGTGTGTAAATTTTTATCTATATATATACTGAAGCAAGAGTAGTACGAGTTGTGCTGCTTTTGTTTTTGCTTTGTTAATTATTTAATTGTCAATGTGCAATAAAGCTACATAGAAGTTTAAAAATCCTATACTCTCTTTAAACAAAATTCAATGTCAATAGCTTTTATCTCTAATTATTCTGGATAACTTTTCTTGTTTGTTCCCATACATCTTGTTCCGTCATATTTTCGTCAATTTCTTTACCCCAGTATTCTAAAATTGCTTCTTCTTGTTTTTTATTAATTCTATTAAAATTTTCCTTTAATATTTGTATATAATCAACAGTTTTCATTTTCAAAATCTCCTTTTATTGTTTTTTATATATCAAGATATTTTGTATATCTTTTGCCGAACAGTTCTATTAGCTGTGGCTGGATTGTTTTCCAA
>CANPZY010000026.1 GCA_947588945.1 uncultured Clostridia bacterium | reverse complement strand
CGATAATTGATCACTGATTTTTATAAAAAATTTTAATTTTAAAAAAAATTACACACTTTACTTGACAAAGTCAATTTATTTATGTTTTTGATATGATTATTTTTGTTTAAGTAAAAAGATTAATAAAAAAATAAACATATACAAAGTATAGCAAAATAAAGGTAATTATAAAAGTAAAAGAAAGATAAAGATTATTACAAAATTGTAAATAAAATTAAGTATAAACCCTTGCATAATTATTGAAATAGATGAACTACAAGGGTTTATACTTTTTTATTAATCTTTTTAATTAATAAAATATATAGAAATAAAATTTTATAATGTATTTACTTAACACTGTATAAATAATAAAATTAAGTATGATAATAAATATAAAATTTTACTGATTAAGATAAAAATACAAAAGAAGGGAAAGTTGAAATATGAGCAAAATTAAACTTATAAAAAAGAATCAAGATGAAAGTGGTATTACTTTAGTTGCATTAGTTATAACCATAATCATCTTATTGATTTTAGCGGGAATAACTTTATATACTGCTGTAGGGGAAAATGGCTTAATTTTTAGAGCAAGACAGGCTGTTGAAAGATATAAGAATGCTGGAGAAGTTGAAGAAGAACAATTGAGAGAAATTGAAAAACAACTTGATAACAGAAATTCTATAAAATCAGTTATTAAGGTAAAAGGTGTCGATTTAGAAAATAGTGATTCGCCTATAGGTAACTGGAAATTTAGTATATGTAAAGATAAAGAATGTCTTGAACCATTAGGAATTGATATTCAAGTTGGAGATAGTGGTGAAGCTGATTGTTCATCTCTTATAAAAGAAGCTGGTACCTATTATGTTGGTGTTACAGAACCTCCTGAAAATAAAGATTTGCCATTTAAGTTATTTGAGTTTAACGTTGCGGATATAGAAGAAGAGCAAAATCTTGTTATTAAATTTAAAGGATTAAGTGTGCCTGAAGCAGGTGGCTCATATCAAGGAAGTTTCAATGGCTCAGATACACCTATTGATGGTACAGAATTTGAACATAATATTAATTTACAAATAAATTTAAGTGATTCTGTAGTAATAAGTAACGAATATAATTATTCTTCAAATGGTAAAAATTTTTATCTTGTAGATGACTCGTATAGTTTAGCTCAAAAATTAAATGAATCGGATTTGACGATTGATTTTTATAAAATAGCTGAGTGGGATTCAAGCCAAAATAAAATTGTTATAGATGATACGTTTAAAGACTTAAATAATGTTAATACATCTGAGTTAAATACTGGGTTTACATGCGATCCTATTCTAACAACAAGAATAAAAAATATAATAAGAAAAAATAATTTGCAACCAACTGGTTCATATCATTATAATGAAAATGGACAGATTTCAAAATTAGACAATGGCACACAACTAAAAAAGAAAGATTTCTACTTAATAGTGCCACATGCTTCAGATAGTGATGAATTTGGAAGAGCATATACTGATTTTTATGAAGTAGATTTTGTACCTATAATTGTTTCATTTGTATATTCAAATGAAGCTGGAGATAGTTTATATGAGTTTTGGCTCGAAATAGATGGTGTAAATGCAAATAATATATTCTCTAATTTTAAGATAGTTAATAACATAGCAAATACTTCAGGAGGATCTTTTAAGACACAAGATGTTATATATGAAATTACTGCTGAACATTATGGAGATATTATGTATGATGATATTATAGCAACTGAATGTAAGAATGAAGGAGAAAATATTTATACAGTTGACAACTTGCCAATCGGTTTAGAATATAGAATTTTCCCTTTATATTATGGAAGTCAATGTTATCCTACTTCTGAGTCTGAATTAATAGGAGAAATAAATACAGAAGAAATAGAAGCAAGATTTGAGTTTGAATATTCTGATAATAATAATAAAGATATTTCTCTACTTGAATATGAAATTAAATATGACGATTATTATGAACAATGGGAAATTGAATCACAAAATAGAGATTTCATAAATAATAAAATTAATATAATTGATAATCAAAATGATTCAGAAAGAAACTCATTAAAAAGCATAGAAATAAAAAATACTGATTCAACTAATAAATATTTCCGTTTTAAAATCTTATCTTCACTATATTTAGAATATTATACTTCTGAAGGAGATTCTTGGTTGGATAATGGTGATGGATACTGGTATTATTCAGAACCAGTTTCATCAAATAGTACAACTGGAAGCTTACCTTTTGATATCTCTTTATCATACTACAATGGACAACCATATACTTATAATATAGTAATTATGGTAGAATCAACAAATGCTGATGAACCAAATTGGGAATAATTGAAATATAATTATATAATAAAAAATGCATAAAACTTTTTAAAGTTTATGCATTTTTTTACTATACCTAGCATTGATAAGAGCTAGGCAGTAAAATATTATTGGGAATAAAAAAATGAAACAAAATTTTTTAGTATAAAAATAAAGTAAATGAAAAAAATAAAAATATGAAAGAAGAGGAAAAATTAAATAATAAAACAAAAATAAAAATTATTTTACTAGGGATTTGCACAGGATTTTTGAGCGGTTTATTTGCCTCAGGAGGAGGTTTAATAGCTGTGCCAGGATTAGTTTATTTAATTCATACAGAAGAAAAAGAGGCAAGAGCAATTGCTATTTTTTGTATTTTACCAATGGTACTATCAAGCATGATTTTTTATAAAAGGGCAGGAAATATAGATTTAAGGTTAGGAGTGTTGAGTGGAATAGGAGGTTTAATAGGAGGCTGGCTTGGAGCAAATATTTTGAAAAAAATAAATGATAAATATTTAGTCTTAATTTTTATAGTTTTTTTAATTTATTCAGCCATTCTAATATTTAATAAATGATTATAATTTTAATAGGAATAATTGCAGGAATAGTAAGTGGTATGGGAATGGGTGGAGGAACAATACTTATTACATTTTTAACTTGTTTTATGAATGTAAATCAATTAATTGCTCAATCAAGCAACATAATTTTTTTTATTCCAACATCCATAATAGCTACAATTATAAATATAAAAAATAAAAAATTAAATTGGAAAATAGCAATACCGTTTGCGATTTCTGGAGTAATAGGTGCAGTATGCGGTTCGAGTATTGCAAATAAAATAAATTTTATTTTTTTAAGAAAGGCATTTGCAATTTTTTTAATAATAATTGCAATTTATGAAATAATTTATTGGTATAGAAAATATGTAAAACACACATAATAATAAAAGAAAATATCTAAATGATGATTAATCATTTATCGTTAATCTATGAAAAGTAGATTAGAAATTAATAAATAGGAGGTAATAATTATGAAGTTTGTTAAAGGAATGATAACAGGAATGGTTATAACAGCAGGAGCAGCCATGATTTATGCAGAATGTTCAATGGGATCAAATAAAATGGTAAAGCAAGGAAAGAAAATGATGAAGAAAATGGGATTAATATAATAATCTAAAATATAAATATTATACAAAGTAATATTCTCCAATTAATATGAATATAAATACATTAGTTGGAGGTAATTTTATGTTTATGGTTTTTAATAAAGAGAAGATATTATCTTATTTAATTTCATTAAGTACAGTAGCATTACTTTTTGTGCTATCATTTGCCATAACTAAAAAGAATGATGAGATTTTAAAGACTTCAGCAAATACAATTTTATCTAATAGTGTGGAAAGTTCAACTGAAATGAATCAAACTTCACAAATATTAGATACCGATTCTGGACTAAATCCAAATGCTCAAGAAAATTATGTAAAAGTAGAAAGTTCAAATGAGGTTAATGCAAAAGAAAAATCTGAAAACAAAACTGAATAAAATATAGAATAAAATGGAAGTTTTACAAAATTTTTACAAAAATAAAAGAAAAATTAACTTTTTATGTAGACAAAACTGAAATTTTGTTGTATAATAGTAATTAGCGTATAAAAATTAAGAGATACACAAGAACAAAAATTTAAGGAGGAAAACAAATTGGAAACAAATTATTTAGAGAATAACAATTTAATTCTAGTAGGAAAAATAACAGATGAAAAAGTATTTAGTCATGAAATATATGGAGAAAAATTTTATACATTTAATTTAAGTGTACCAAGACTTAGTGGAAATGCAGATATTATACCAATTACGATTTCGGAGAGATTATTTAAAGAAGATGAATTAGTAGTTGATAAAAAAGTAAAAGTAAAAGGTCAGTTTAGATCATATAATAGTTATGAAAAAGAAAAGAATAGATTGATTTTAACAGTATTTGCAAAAGACATTGAATTTTTAGAAAATCAAGACGAGGAAGTTGTTGCGAGCAAAGATTTCATATCAAATGAAGTAACATTAATAGGATATATATGTAAAGTTCCTATTTATAGACAAACACCTTTTGGTAGAGAAATTGCAGATATTTTACTTGCTGTAAATAGAGCATACAATAAATCAGATTATATTCCTTGTATTGCATGGGGTAGAAACGCAAGATTTTGTTCAAAAATGGAAGTTGGAACAGAAGTTAAAATAATAGGTAGAGTTCAATCTAGAAATTATGAGAAGAAACATGAAGATGGAACTGTAGAACAAAGAATTGCGTATGAGGTATCAATTGCAAGCTTAGAATTAGTTGATGAAAATAATGATGCAAATTTAAGTGAAGAAAATAATGAGCAAATTGAAGAAGCATAAATAATTGAAAATTTAAGATAATAAAAAGTAGTAACCGTTTAGTGAAGGTTGCTATTTTTTTTTGAAAAGTAAAAAATATGTAATATTTTTGTAATAATTTTGTATTTTTACATTGACTTTTAGATAAATAAAAAATATAATAGATATGTAATTTGCATATAATTACAAGGAGGAAAATATGGGAGAGGTTATAGTCATAACATCAGGAAAAGGTGGTGTTGGTAAAACTACTACTACTGCTAATCTTGGAGCTGCCTTAGCACTAAAAGGAAAAAAAGTTGTCTTAGTTGATACTGATATTGGATTAAGAAACTTAGACGTTGTTATGGGACTAGAAAATAGAATAGTATATGACATTGTTGATGTTGTTGAAGAAAAATGTAAACTTAGACAAGCATTGATAAAAGATAAAAGATTTACAGATTTATTTTTATTACCGGCGGCTCAGACTAGAGATAAATCATCAGTAAATGAAGAACAAATGAAAGAATTAACATCAAAATTAAAAGAAGAATTTGATTTTATATTAATAGATTGCCCAGCTGGTATAGAGCAAGGATTTAAAAATGCAATATCAGGAGCTAATAGAGCAATAGTTGTTACAAATGCTGAAATATCCTCAATACGTGATGCAGATAGAATAATAGGTCTTTTAGAAGCGTCAGAAATAAAAAATCCAGAATTGATAATAAATAGATTAAGACCAGAGATGGTTAAAAAAGGCGAAATGATGGATGTAGAAGATATTTTAGATTTATTATCAATAGACTTAATAGGTGTTGTACCTGAAGATGAAAATATCATAACTCAAACCAATAAAGGTGAACCCGCGGTATCAAATAAAAAAGCTCCATCTGGAAAAGCATATATAGAAATTGCGAGAAGAATTTTAGGTGAAAATATAGAAGTAACTATTCCAGGTAGAAAAAAAGAAGGATTTTTTAGAAGATTAAAAAGAAAAAAGAAAAAATAAAATAAATCTTAAATCGGAGGTATTGAGATGTTCGAGAGCATTACAAGATTTTTAAAGAAAATTACAAATAAACAATTAGAGAGCAAAAATAAAAATGAGGCAAAAGAGAGATTACATTTAGTTCTTTTGCAAGATAGGGCAAATGTTTCAGCTGATTTTCTTGATATGATGAAACAAGAAATAATTGATGTAATAAAAAAATACATAGATGTTAATGAAGATGAGATAGATGTAAAGTTAACAAATAAGCAAAATAGTGATGGAACAACTGGAGCTCCAGCACTTTATGCAAATATTCCAATAGCAGGAATTAAGAGTGAAACAAGAAAGCTATCAAATAAAATGAATTTAGAAAAAATTGATAAGAATAAAAATGATAAAAAAGAGGAACATAGCGAAGATAAAAACAAAAAAGAGAATTCAAAAAATAAAAATGACAAAGAAAACAAAAAAGATAATGATAATGAAAAAAATGTAAATAATAATGAAAACAAGGAAATTGCAAATAATAAAAGTAAAAATAAAGAAATAGCAAATAATGAAAGTGAAAATAAAGAAATAGCAAATAATAAAAGTGATAATAAAGATAAAGTAAGTGACAAAAATAACAAAGAAGTTGAAGTTAAACATAATCAAAATAATATAGAAAAAAACATAGTTAATAATACAGGAAAAGCAATCAACAATAAAGGAAATACAATAAATAAAAAGAATAAAAAACGAAAGAAAAATAGAAAATAAACCTATATAGGTCATAATATGAAGGATGAACTATGAAGAAAAAAATTACAAAAAATCTTGAATGGTGGATATTAATATGCACAATCCTATTAGTAATAATAGGATTATTTGCAATTTATTCAGCAACTGAGAGTACAGCTCAAGAGGAATTTAGAAAACAATTAATGTGGATAGGTATAAGTATACCATTTTTATTAGTATTTACACTTATAGATTATGATACAATTGCCAAAATATCTCCTATACTTTATGTTTTAATTATATTGAGTTTAGTAGGAGTATTGTTTACTGCACCTATATCTGGAGCAACAAGTTGGTATACTTTTAAAACATTTTCAATACAGCCATCTGAATTTGCAAAAATAATAATGGTAATTTTTTTAGCATTTATAATGTCTAGAATGAAGAAAAAAGGAGAAAAAGAAATAAGTAGACCAACAAGATTAGTTATACTTTTTTTAATAATAGCAATTCCACTAGTATTAATAGTTAAGCAACCAGACTATGGAACTGCAGCAGCATTTTTAATGGCATTTTTATTTATGCTATTCGTTGGTGGAATAGATAAAAGATATATTATTATATCAGCTATACTAATTGTTATAGCAATTCCTCTTTTATATAAATTTGTTTTACCAGATCATGCAAAGAAAAGAATAGATGTATTTTTAAATCCTGACTTAGATCCAAGAGGTTCTGGTTACAATTTAACACAATCAAAAATTGCAATTGGAGCAGGAGAACTTTTGGGAATGGGATTATTAAAAGGTAATCAAACACAATTAGGTTTCTTATATCCTAAATCTACAGACTTTATATTTTCTGTTATAGGTGAAGAAATGGGATTTATAGTTGCAGGTTCTGTGATTATACTCTATGTTGTATTAATTACAAAATCACTGTATGTTGCTAAAACTGCAAAAGATGATTTAGGTGCATTAATTGCAGCTGGAATTTCTGGAATACTATTCTTTCACATGATAGAAAACATTGGGATGACTATGGGGTTACTTCCAATAACTGGAGTTCCACTTCCATTTGTTAGTTATGGAGGAAGCTCACTTTTGAGTAATTTCATTATGATAGCATTACTTTTAAATATAAGTGGTAGAAGACAAAAAGCGATATTTGTTGGAAAAGAAGGACGGAGAATTTTGGGCAAAAACAAAATAAAAAAATTAAAAATTGGAGATTTAGAATTAGAAAACAATATTTTACTAGGACCTATGGCTGGACTTACAGATAGGTCTTTTCGTATTATTTGTGAGAAATTTAATCCGGGTCTTGTTTACACAGAAATGATTAGTAGTAAAGCACTTTTTTATGGTGATGAAAAAACAAAAAAGCTTTTTAATATGGAAGGGGAAAAAAGACCAGTTGCAGTGCAGATTTTTGGAAGTGATGTAGAATCAATTAAATTTGCAACAGAATATATAAATAAAGAAAAAATAGGGGATCTTATAGATATTAATATGGGTTGCCCAGCTCCAAAAATAGTAAAGAATGGAGATGGAAGTAAACTACTTTTAAGTTTGGATAAAGTATATAGTATAACTAAGACAGCTGTCGAAAATTCAAAAATGCCAGTAACAGTTAAGATTAGAAAAGGTTGGGATAGTGAACATATTAATGGAATAGAGGTAGCTAAGGCAATAGAAAAAGCAGGAGCAAAAGCAATAACAGTTCATGGAAGAACGAGAGCAGAGTATTATTCTGGTAATGCAGACTGGAATATTATTAAAGAAATAAAAGAAAGTGTTAGTATTCCTGTAATTGGAAATGGAGATATAAAAACTGTATATGATGCAGAAAAAATGTTTGAGCAAACAAATTGCGATGGAATAATGGTATCTAGAGCAAGTTTAGGTAATCCATGGATTTTTGAGCATATTCAGAATTACTTATTACATAAACCTTTAAGGGAAGTTGATAAAAAAGAAATACTTGATATAATGTTAGAACATATTAATCTTGAAGTTGAAGAAAAAGGCGAAAATATTGGCATAAGAGAAATGAGAAAACATATATGTTATTATTTAAAAAACATGCCAAATGTTTCAATTTTAAGAAATACGATAAATCACTTAGAAACTAAAAAGGAAGTAGAAGAAGCATTAAAATCATTTTTTATAAATTGAATTTGATTATAAAATAATTTATAATTTTTATATAAATGATTTTATAAAGAGTTTAATATATAATTTTATAAAAAACAAAAAATTATAAAGAGACTAATATATAATTTTATAAAAGCAAAAAATATAAAGAATTTATTTATTAAAAAGCTAAAAGATTAAAAATGACTAGAAAGGTAAAATTACAAATAAATGAATGGAATATTAATAGTTGATAAGCCTCTAGGAAAAACATCTTTTGATATGGTTAGAGATGTAAGAAAAAAATATAATATAAAAAAAGTTGGACATATAGGAACACTAGATCCAATGGCAACAGGAGTTTTAGCAATATTAATTGGAGAAGCTACTAAATTATCTGATTATCTGGTTGAACATGATAAAGAATATATTGCAACTTTATGTATGGGAGAAAAGAGAGATACAGGAGATAGTGAAGGAAAAATTATAGAAGAAAAGCCTGCTCCGGGTAATTTAAGCAAAGAGAATTTAACTGAAATTTTATATAGTTTTAAGGGCGAAAGTATGCAAATTCCACCAATGTATTCTGCAATAAAAATAAATGGTGAGAAATTATATGATTTAGCAAGAAAAGGAATAAAAGTAGAAAGAAAACCAAGAAAAATAAATATATATGATATAGAACTTTTAGAGTTTAATGGTAAAGAAATCAAGTTTAGAGTGGTATGTTCGAAAGGAACATATATAAGAAGTTTATGTGAAGATATTGCTGAAAAATTAAATACATTAGGATATATGAAGGAATTAAAAAGGACTAGAATAGGAAATTTTAAAATTGAAGATACAGGGAAATTTATTGATTTAGAAAATGCATTAGAATTTATTGAAGGTACTAATTTTGAGAGAAAAGATAAAACAATAACAAAAATTAATTTAAATGATGAAGATTATAAAAAAATAATAAATGGAGTAAAATTTGAAACAGATAAAAAAGAAGGTCTAGTTAATTTATATTATAACAATAAATTTATAGGAATTGGGGAAATTGCAAAGGGAAACTTAAAAAGAAAAATAATTATAAATTAAAAAACCCCCACATTAGCCGTAAGATTAAATATTTTAAGAGCCTGTTTTCACAGGTGGGTGTCTTGTTGAATGCTCCTGGGTTTCTTAAATTAATTTAAGCATACACGCCACATTCAAAGGCGGACTCCCTTTAATCTATATGTTGGTTCTAAAATTCTAATCTACTCGCACTACGCAGGGAATTTATATAAATATATTATGAACTAAAATAATTAATTGTTACATTAAAGATATCATATAAATAAAAAAAAAGCAATATAAAAAAGCTTAATTTAATTAGAAAAATTTGCTGTTTTTCTGGTAAAAACTAATAGCTATTAAAGACTAGTGTAAAAAAATGGAGGAAAACGTATGAAAAATAGAAATACTGTAATAGTAAATGGTAAGAGACGAAGCAATATTAGAGGAAAAGTTATAGCATGTATTTTGTTAACAATAGTATTGATAGTTATGATAGTATACACATTTCTTACTAAATTTAGCAACGATGAATTTGCTAAGGAAATAAATGATTTATTTAAATTAAATTCAAAAACAGTCTTTAGTATTGATAAGATTTATATGTATAGTAGTGCAAATGCAGATAGCAATGCGGAAGATAGGGCTATATGGAATTTGAATATACATCAATTTACTGACATTGCTATTTATATAAATAATAGATCTAATGAAAATTTGAATTATGAAAATTCAATAAAAAAGTTATACATAGATAATGTAAGATTTTCAGGTTTAACAACTGGTAATCCAGCTCTTTATTTAAAAAATATAAATGATTTTGCAAAGCTTACAAATACAGAGGAAAATAAGGTTTCAGATAGATTAGATTATAAGATTTTAAATGATGGAGATTTGGATTATTCTAAAGCGGAAATGTATGCGGATTGTTCAAGTCCGATAGTTTTAGAGTATGTAAATAGTAATATAAAAGAAAACCAGATAATCTCTGATATTAGTTCTGATTTAAGGTTTGATGGAGAATTATTAAGGAAATCTGGAGTTATTTTAAAAGATATAAGTTGTATTTTAGGATTTGATATTACAATAATAAATAATTATAATCAAAAATTTATTGCAAATGTATATATAGATATTCCTTTAGAAGATACTCAAACTAGAGATACAATTTATAATGGTAAAATTGTAAAAGAATTAAAAGGTGAGAACATAATAAAATTTTTTAGAATTGAGTAATATAAAAAGATTAGAAAAGGAAAAGATATGACAGTAAATAAAATTTTAAAAGAAACTGCAGAAGAAATAGGATATGATAAGGCAAAAATTTTAATTGAATATGTACTAAAAACTGATAGAAACCATTTAATATTCAGTTTAAATACACATTTAGATGAAAAGCAAGAAAAAGAATATAAAAGATTAGTAGAGAAAGTAAAAAGAGGAGAGCCAGTACAATATTTAACTGGTAAAGCATATTTTATGGGATTAAAATTTATTGTGAACAAAAATGTTTTAATTCCACAACCAGATACTGAGATACTAGTAGAAGAAGCTCTTAAACAAATTGAATTAAAACAAAAATCAAAACAGATAATAAAAGTATTAGATTTATGTACAGGAAGTGGAGCAATTGCATTGAGCATCGCAAAAGGTGCAAAAAATGTGGAAATCTATGCTTCAGATGTTAGCAAAAGAGCATTAAAGGTTGCAGAAAAAAATTATGATGAAATTATAAATTCTGAGATAAATGTAAAAAATAAAATAATAAATTCTAAAATAATTTCAACAGATGATTTAAAAAATGAGAAATTAAATGGTGATAAAAAAGAAATTAAAGAAAAGAACAAGGTAACATTTATAAAATCAGACATGTTTAAAAATATAAAGGAAAAGTTTGATATTATAGTAACGAATCCGCCTTATATAAAAAAAGACGTTATAAAAACATTGGATAGGGAAGTTAGAAAAGAACCAAAAATAGCGCTAAATGGCGGAAAAGATGGCCTTAAGTTTTATAGAATAATAAGGGAAAATATAAATAAATACTTAAATGATGAAGGGGTACTACTTATGGAAATAGGATTTGATCAAAAAGAAGAAGTGGAAAAATTATTTGAAAACTCTACATGCGTAAAAGACTTTGGAGGCAATGATAGAGTGATTATATGGAAAAAATAAATATATAATCTATGTAAGGAGATTTTAATTAAATGAATTCGTTCTCATCTAAAATCAAAAAAGAATTGAGTGAAATTAATAATTTAAATAATAAAGAGCAAGTCCAAGCTGAGCTATATGGCTATTTATTAACAATATCTTCAAATAAGTTTATAACTGAGAATCAGTATAATATTAATAGATTTAGTAAGTTACTTAATAATTGTGATGAAAATAACTATAAGATAGAAATGATAGGAAAAAATTTTTGTATTATTCTTGCTAAAAAAAATATAGATGGATTGTTGCAGAGATTGCAGAAATTTGAGTGTGACTCAAATGATGAAGAAAATAAATTCAAAAATAATAAAGAATCAGAAGAAATAAAAAAAGCAATAGCTAGAGGAGCTTTTATGAGTTCTGGATCAGTTTCTAACCCAAAAAATATTTATCACTTAGAAATTATTTTTGATGAAAAAGAAAATGCAGAAAAAATAAAAGATATTTTAGATAATGGTATAGTTGAAACTAAGATTTTAAAAAGGGATAAAACATATATCTTATACATAAAAGATGGTGAAAATATATCTAGATTTCTTGCATTTATTGGAGCAAATAAATCAGTTCTTGACTTTGAAGATGAGAGAGTTTTAAAAGATATGAGAAATAATGTAAATAGAATTGTAAATTGCGAAACTTCAAATTTAAGTAAAACAATTTCTACTTCAATAAGACAGATAGAAGACATTAAATTTATAAAGTCAAAGAAAAAATTTGATAAGCTAACTTTAAAAGAACAAGAATTAGCAAATTTAAGATTACAAAATCCAGAAGCAAGTTTGATAGAGTTAGGAAAACTTTTAGAGAAACCTATAAGTAAATCTGGTGTAAATCATAGATTAAATGCAATATCTAAATTAGCTGAGGAATTAAGAACAAATAACAAAAACTAGAAGAAATATAATTAATAAATTAAATGAAAAAGTAAAAATAAAAGTAATAATTAAAATAATAATAAAATCAATAAAAATATTAAATAAAATAATAGATACGGATATAAATTTGGAGAAATTAAATGAAAGAAATAGGAGTATACATACACATACCATTTTGTAAACAAAAATGTAGTTACTGTGATTTTACATCATTTAGTAATAAAGATGATTTTATAAAAGAATATATAGATTCTATAAAAAAGGAAATTCAAATAAGAAATAATCTTGACTATGTTGTAAAGACAATTTATATAGGAGGTGGAACTCCATCATACATAAAATCTAAGTATATAGAGGAGATTTTAAATGAAATAGAAAAGAATTTTACATTAGAGCAAAATGCAGAGATTTCAATGGAGGTAAATCCTGGTACAGCAACAAAAAAAAGTTTAGATGATTATTTTCAAATGGGCATTAATAGATTAAGCATTGGACTACAAACATCAAATGACGAATTGCTAAAGAAAATAGGAAGAATACATGATTATAAACAATTTGAGCAAACAATATCAAATGCAAGAGGTGTAGGATTTAGAAATATAAATGTAGATACAATGATAGGCCTTCCAAGCCAAACAATTTATGATGTAGAAAAAACATTAATAAATTTAATTGATTTAGAAATACCTCATATTTCAGTTTATTCATTGATTGTTGAACCTAATACAAAATTAGAAAAAATGGTTGAGAAGAAAGAAGTAAGTCTTCCAGATGAAGAAATGGAAAGATATATGTATTGGTTTGCAAAAAGAAAACTTGAGGAAAATGAATATATTCATTATGAAATTTCAAATTTTTCTAAGTTAGATAGAAGGTGCAAACATAATGTCGATTGCTGGAACCAAGGAGAATATTTAGGTTTTGGACTTGCAAGTGCATCTTATGAAAATGGTATGAGATATGTAAATACAACATCTTTGCGAGATTATATAGAAAATATCAAAAATGATGAAAATTTTAAAAATGTAAAAATAGAAGAAAAGCAGACTAAAAAAATGATGATGAATGAATATATGATGCTAGGTTTAAGAAAAATAAATGGAGTTAATATAAAAAATTTTGAAATAAAATTTGGAAAGAATCCATTTGACATCTATAAAAAGAAAATTCAAAAACTTTTAGAAGAAGATTTAATTAAAATAGATGAAGATAATATAAGATTAAGCAATAGGGGATTAGACTTAGCAAATCTGGTATGGGAAGAGTTTGTCTAATAAAAGAAGTAATGGATAAATTTATATGATGCAATTAATTTTAGTAAAAGTAAATAATAAAAAATATTTACAAAACAAATGTTTTATGATATTATTGCAATTAAATAAATTTTATATTTATTAGTAATATAGTTTCATAGGCAAAACTAACAAGCCTAAATTTCATAAGGAGAAATATAAAGAAAAAAATGATATACCATTTAAAAGGAACAGTAGAATTAAAAAAAGAAAATTTTGTAATAATTGATGTAAATGGAATTGGATATAAAGTATCAATGCCAGATACATCTCTTGAAACTTTAGAATTAAATAAAACAGCCAAAATATATACATATTTGAGAGTAAGTGAAGATGAAATTAATTTATACGGTTTTTTAACTAATGAAGAGCTTGCAATGTTTGAATTATTAATAAGTGTAGGGGGAATAGGTTCAAAATCAGCATTAAAGATTTTGTCAAATATTACTCCATCAAAATTTGCTATAGCTGTAATATCAAATGATATAAATACATTAAAGAATTTGCCTGGCATTGGTGCAAAAACAGCTCAAAGAATCATATTAGAATTAAAAGATAAGATGAAAACAGAGGATGCTATAGAAGATGAAAAATCTGAAAAAACTTATGTAATAAGTGGAAATGCAAAAGATGCGGTTGAAGCATTACAAGTTTTAGGTTATGCTAAAAAAGATGTAGAGAGTGTATTAGAAAAGATTGATACAAAGGATTTATCAGTAGAAGAAATAATAAAATTAGGCTTAAAAAATCTTTAAAAGTATATTAGTAAGTAATTAATAGAAAATTTTTTAAAATAAACAGTAAAGGAAATTAAAAATGGATGCAAGTAAACCTTTAGCATATAGAATGATGCCAAAAACATTAGATGAGTATGTGGGGCAAGAGCATATATTAGGTGAAAACAAAATATTGTATAGAAATATAAAAGCAGATAGATTATCAAGCATAATTTTATGGGGACCACCAGGATGTGGAAAGACATCTCTTGCGAAGATTATAAGTAATACAACTAAGTATAAATTTATAAAATTAAATGCAGTAACATCAGGGGTGGGAGATATTAAAGATGCCATAGCAGAAACAGAAAATACATTATTAAATCCAAGTGGTAAATGCATTTTATTTATTGATGAAATTCATAGATTTAATAAGCTTCAACAAGATGCATTACTTCCTTATGTAGAAAATGGAACTGTAATTTTAATAGGAGCAACTACAGAAAATCCGTATTTTGAAGTAAATAAAGCTTTGATATCTAGAAGTATGGTATTTCAGCTTCACCCACTTACAGAAGAAAATATTTATACAATATTAAAAAATTCTTTAAAAAGTGAAGAGGGTTTAAAAAATTATAATATAAAAATAGAAGATGATATTTTAAGAAAATTTGCAATAACTTCAAATGGTGATGTGAGAACGGCACTTAATAATCTTGAAGTAGCAGTATTAACAACACCACCTGATAATAACGGATTTATAAATATAACTAATGAGGTTGCGAAAGAATGTGTGCAAACCAGAAAATCAATATTTGATAAAGATGGAGATTCACATTATGATAATATTAGTGCATTTATAAAATCAATGCGTGGATCTGATCCGGATGCAACTGTATTTTATTTAGCAAGAGCTTTAAATGCAGGAGAGGATCCGATGTTTTTAGCTAGAAGAATTGTAATTTCAGCAGCAGAAGATGTTGGACTAGGTAATCCAAATGCTATAGTTGTAGCAAATTCAGCAATGCAAGCTGTACATATGGTTGGCATGCCAGAAGCACAGATAATTTTGGCAGAAGCAGCTGTATATAATGCAAACTCAGTAAAATCAAATGCATCATATAATGCAATTAATTCAGCATTAGATGATGTAAAAAATAAAGATACAGGAACAATTCCAATGCACATTAGAAATGCACCAGCAGAAGGAATGTTAAAAGAAGGATATTCGGTAGGGTATAAGTATCCTCATGATTATCCAAGACATTGGATAGAACAGCAATATTTACCTGATAAGATGCTTGGAACTAAATATTATATACCTGATGAAAATGTTGATACAAGTAATCTTCAAAAAAAAGAATATAAAGAGGAGGATTAAATATACAAATAAGAATGTAAAAAAGAGCATTAAATATACAAATGAGAATGTAAAAAAGAATTAAATATACAAATGAGAATGTAAAAAAAGAGATTAATATGATAAGGCAAAAAAATATCGGAGTATAAAATACTGCCGATATTTTTTAATTAATTGTTATTTTTATTTTTTCTAAAATTAAATGTGATTGCATCACTATTATTTATATTAAAGCTTAAATCTGACTGATCTAATTTTATTGGATCAATATTTCCTGTATGCTCATCCTCAGAATAAGAAGATGTTAAAATAGATTTTTTCTTATTAGATTTTTGATTTTCTTCCGTTATGCCACTAGTAAATTTACTAAAGTTATAGTATTTAATTGGTTGTTTTTCTTTATACTTTGATGGCATAAAATCAAGACTTGCTGTACCATTAAGCATTTTACCTTTTTCATCTCTAATTTTATACATACATTTTTTGAATTTCAAAGATTGAATCTTACCTGGGAAGTATTTTGTTCCATATTTATATATTGCGTTCATATTATCGCTATATTTCATTTCTTTTCCATTAAATGGACCTTGTGTAATATACCAATCTTTCTTATCACCAAGCTCTTTAGACCACCATTCATTGTCTTCTGGTGAGTTATTTCCAAATACAATTTTGTTATTGCAATTAGCTATAATTGTGTTACCTAACTTTTCTCCATTTGCTAATATCTGTGATATTGATTGTGCAGAAACAACAGTTCCAACTCTATATTTTCTATAAACAGTAAATATTGTTTCTGTTGCAGAACATATAAACTCTGGAAATTCATCAATATATAAGAAGTGAGGGATACGATTATTTTCATTTCCTGGTCTTCTTAATACTGAAAATTGCATTAATAATAAGAAGAATAATCCAAAAGCTTTATGAGCTGTTTCACCTAAATCACCTCTACGAGTACATACTAAGCAAATATCACCATTTTCTAGTACTTTATCATAATTGATATTGTTATTTCTATTACACAAGATATTCTTTACACCTGGATATCTTAAAAGTGTATCTAGTTGTGATGTAGGAATAGAAATAACTTTTTGCATTTCATCTTTGTTAGGACTATCATGATAAAAGTTCTTTTTAAAGTAACCAATTTGATTTTCATATCTTTGTGATAATTCTGGGTCATTTTCTAATATCTTGCACAACTTTTCAATTAAATCAAAATTATTTAAAAGTTTTAGCATATCTTCTATGTTAGGCAATTTACCATTATTTAAGATAGGGTATGCTACTTTTAAAAGAATAGCTAAGTTTTCAATAATTTGATTTGATAGATTTTCTTGATAAGCTCTTGCCATTTCAGGATTTTTGTCTGTATAAAATCCTTTTAACACTGTAGATATAGATAATGCTGTTTTAACTGGATCATCAAATGAGAATGGATTAAGTCCAATTGAATTAGGGTCATCTGGATCTACAATGTTGTAACTCATACCATAGTTATCACAAACGTTTTTTACTCTTGATATTGTTTCATAATCAGGAGCCATATATGTAATACCTATATTTTTATAAATTGGTTTAGCTGGTGAATCACAATAAATTAGTTTTTTAAAGTAGTTATTGAAAATAGCTTTTCTTGATTCAACAGGTACTAACATATTTAAATTAAAATTCTTATTTATATAGTCATTGTCATAAGGTGCATTAATAGTAGCTATACCAGTTTTTAATGCAGCAAATGCTAGTGTTTTAGAAGATTCTCTAAAGAAATATTTTTTACTAATATCTTGAGCAACCCATGGTTCAAATATAAGTGAAGTTTTTCCAGCACCTGATACACCACAAACTAAAGTTGACTCAAATCTTCTTATTTCAGGAAGTTTAACATCAAATCCATGGTCTTTATCAGTACCAATAAATATTTCATTAGTGTATGGACCTATATTGTTAGATTTTGGAGCTAAACTTATTCCTTCATAATCAAAGATAGAATCTTTCATATCTTTTGAATCATTAATTCCAGTATATAGAGATTTAAATATAGTGTGAGCAGTAGATAATGGAATAGCTAATGCAATAGATGATAGAGCTGGTCTAATTAAGTAAGAAAACTCGGTTGCAATAGTTGTATATCCTGGCAATGATAAGATTCCGTACCAGAATAATTCATTTAGCCATTCTATAATCATTGTGACTGACAAAATATACAGAACCACATAATATGAATATACCCAAAAAAGCTTATCATCATCACAGGTTATAAACTTTGATGTAAATGAGAATAAGAACGCAAAAATAGGGAATAGAAAAGCTATTCCATAAGCAATTGGTCCCCAATAATTAGTTGCAACACCTGTAAAAACGATAAGTAAGTATTCAACTAACCTATCTACTACTATATATATTGTAATTAATGAAAATGTATAGGTAAAAAATGTATTCCTATCTGTTTGTAAAAATTTTAAAAATTTATCTAATAATTTCATATTATTATCCTTTAAATAATATTTTCAATCACTTATATTATCCTACAAAATTACAAAAATTACAAGTGTTTTCGGTAATTTTTTTTGTTTAAATAATAAAATATGAAATTTAATCATATATTTAAAAAGCAATAAAACAAAAAAATAAATTTTTATAGTGTAAATAAAGGTTAAAAAAGAAAGGATTAATGTTGTTTTTATAAATCTTTAATTAAAAACTGCATTATTATAAATTAATGAGTAGAAAATCTAAAGAAACATTTAAACAGAGTGTATTTGCACTTTTAATTTCTCAAGTCTTAGTAAAAGGGCTAGGGTTAATATATAAGTTATATTTAACAAATAGAGAAGGTTTTGGAGATGAAGGCAATGCTATAAGTTCAGCAGGTTTTCAAGTATATGCGTTAATATTAAGTATAACTGCAACTGGACTTCCTGGGGCAATATCAAGAATAGTATCAAATCGTACGTCAAAGGGAGATCATAAAGGAGCATATAAAGTATTTAAAATATCAATGCTTATTTTTGGGACAATAGGTCTTGCAGGGAGTTATTTTTTATGTGTATTTGCAAAACAAATTGCAAATAATTATCTAAATATTAAAGAAGCAGAATTATCTATTTTAGCATTATCTCCATCAGTATTTATAGTTGCAGTAATATCAGTCTTTAGAGGATATTTTAATGGAAGAGAAAATTTGAAAGAAATGGCTAGAGGTCAATCGATAGACCAGATAACCAAAACTATAACAACATTCTTATTTATTGAAGGTTCAGTTTTTCTTACAGTAAATCCAAATACTACAATAATGGCTGCATGTGCGAATTTTTCTGCTACACTTGCAAATTTGCTTGAATGTTTATATTTATTATTGGCTTTTTTTAAACAAAGAAAAGAAATTAAATCTGATTTACAAAATAATATAGTTGGTGAAAAAGTTAGAACAGCATCTTTAATTAAGGAAATAATTAGAGTAGCTATTCCGATATCACTTACTGCAATTATTGGAAGTATTGCTAAAAATATAGATTCTACTACAATAGTAAATGAGTTAAAAGACATAATAGGATATGAAAAAGCAAAAAAAGAGTATGGAATACTTAGTGGAAAAGTAGAAACGTTAATAATGTTTCCACTATCATTTAATACAGCTA
Source organism: uncultured Clostridia bacterium (assembly GCA_947588945.1). Lineage (GTDB taxonomy): Bacteria > Bacillota > Clostridia > TANB77 > CAG-508 > CAG-793. Next base: position 3,190 of record CANPZY010000026.1, on the reverse strand, counting down.
TAACAACAGCATTAATGCCAACAATAGCATCAGCAAGTTATAATTTAAAAGAAAAAGAAACTAGAATAAATAAATCAATTATGTTTGGAATGTCAATAGTAATGCCAATAGTGGCTATTTTCTTGTTTTTTGCAGATGAAATTTTGAGATTTTTATTTCCAAATGCATCAAGTGGAGCAATGATTTTAAAAATAAGTTCAATTTCAATAATATTTATTACTATAACGCAAATGCTTAATGTGGTTTTATATGGAATTGGAAAATCAAGAATACCAATAATTGCGGTAACTTTAGGTGTAATTGTAAAAGCAATATTAAATAAATTATTAATTCCAAAAGTTAATTTAGTAATAGGAGGAACAAATGGTGCTGCTATTGCCACTGTTATGTATAATCTTGTAGGATTTTTAGTTTGCATGATTGCAATTAGAAAATATACTAAGATAAAAATACATAAAAGAAATATTGTTAAGCCAGCAATAGCAAGTGCTTTTATGGTTATAATTATAAGAATTATATTTGATGTTATTAATATAAAAATACAAAGTATATTAAGCTTATTAATTGCATTATTCATAGGAGCGATTAGTTATATAGTTTTATTGTTTTTATTTAAAATTATAAAAATGAAAGATTTCTGTTTTATAAAATTGAAAAAATGAAAATCGTAAATACTTGTCGCTGTAACAAAAACGTAATATTAGAAATTTTGAAATAAATAAGACTCGAAAACGCAGTAGAATGGCGTATTTTAAGGATTGACACTTTTGAAAAATAGACAGCTCTAAGGTTTGAAAGTAAAAAAATAAAAAATAAAGAAGGATTTTGTTTTTTGTTGGCGAATAATAAGGTAGTAGAAAGAAAAAGAAGTTTTCTACAAAACATATTTGTATCTTAATAGGAGGTAAATTAAATGAACAAATCTGATTTAGTCGCAGCTATGGCTGCTAAAACAGGAGAAACAAAAAAGAGTACTGAAGCTTCATTAGATGCTTTCGTAGCAGCTGTTACAGAAAGTTTAAAGAAAGGTGAAAAAGTTCAATTAGTTGGATTTGGATCTTTCGAAGTAAGAAAAAGAGCTGCAAGAAAAGGAAGAAACCCACAAACTAGAGAAGAAATTAAAATACCAGCATCAAAAGCACCTGTATTCAAAGCAGGAAAAGCTCTTAAAGAAGTTGTTAATAAAAAATAATTAGATGAGTTTTATATTTATACATATAAATCCATAAAAAATAGGCTATTTATAGCCTATTTTTTTTATGATAAATAAAATTTTAATATTATCAAGAAAAATTTAAAAAGTAATATTTTATCGTCAACGAATTTTAGGCAACATTGCTATACTTGAAAAAAATTTGAAATCGGGGGCGAAAAAATGGACGTATCAAAAGAACTAAGGCAAAAAATAATTGAACTTTATAAATCTAAGAATTATAACGTAACAAAACTTGCAACCGAATCTGGTTTAGCAAGATCGACAATAGACAGTTTTATTGGTAGAGGTAATAAAACTAAGACAATTACAATCAGAACATTACTTCATATTTGCGAAGCTTTAAAAATCCAGCTTAAAGATATCTTTAATTATGATTCATTTAAAGAATTTGGTTCTACAAATTATCCAAAGAGTAAAGAAATTAGTGAAAGTTTATATTTATCCACTGCAGTAAGGCAAAGAATAATGAATATAAGGACATCACAAAAAATAAAAATTAAACAAATATCTGATGATTCAAATGTGAATTATTCTACAGTAAGAAGTTTTATGAAAGGCGAAAAGGAAACTATTACAATAGAAAAGTTATATAAAATATGTAAAGGAATGAAAATAGATTTATATGACTTTTTTGATGACCCATTATTTTTAAATGTAAAAGATGAAACAGAAAGAAGAGAAACAAAGAAAGTCAAAGAATCAAGTAAAAAGTTAGATGCCTTAGTATAATGTGGATAGTAAAATTAAGTAAATAATGGGTCAAGTGAAAAAGTAAATGCAATTCTGTTAAGTAAATAATGCTTATTATATAAGAAGAAATGTTTGACAAGGTTATCTATAATTGTTATTATATTAAAATAGTATGCTTTATAAAAAATTAGTAAAGTTTGCAATTTATAAGTTTAAAAATTAATAAATGAAAAATATAATAAAGAGGATTATTTATGAAATTAAATATTGTTATGGTAGAACCTGAAATACCACAAAATACTGGAAATATAGCAAGAACTTGTGCAGCGATTGGAGCTAAATTACATTTAGTTTATCCATTAGGATTTAGTATTTCTGAAAAAGCTGTAAAGAGAGCTGGACTTGATTATTGGGATAAGCTTGAGATTGAAGAGCATGTTTCATTAAATGCTTTTTTAAAAAAATATCCTCCAGAAGAAAATAATATGTTTTTTTCCACAACAAAGGGAAAAAATGTGTATTCTGAACCAGATTATAGAGCAATGAAAGAAGTATTTTTATTATTTGGTAAAGAAACAAAAGGTCTTCCAGAGGATTTACTACTTAAGTATATTAACAAAACAATTAGAATTCCTATGAGAAAAACATTAAGGTCATTAAATCTTGCTAATTCAGTAAATATTGTTGCGTATGAAGTTTTAAGACAGTGGAATTTTGAAGGACTAGAAGAGATAAGTAGTTATTTTGATAAATAGATTTTTTATAAAACTAGCCCTAAAACTAATATACCAAAATTATCTTTATAAATTTCATTAAATTGTGAAAGTGGAAGCGGATTTTCTCCAAAGCCAGCTTCTATAGTAAACCCTAATTTTTGATATTGTTGTAAAAACCAATCTTTATAACCTGCAAAGCTTGAATTATAAGGTACATTTGCAAGAGTATAACCACTGACATTTGCTAGTTTTTTTCCAACTTCAATTGCATTTTTTGGTGCATAATTTTTATATTGCCAGTATATTTCTTTTCCTTGAGTATGATAGGACATAATTAAACTAAAGTTATGGGATAGTGTAAAGTTATAAATAGCTAATGATTCAGGCTCTGTAAGGTAATTAAAACCTACAAAGTTTTTTGGAGAAGGTTTATTATACCCTAAAGAGTATTTTATTTTTCTGGCATTTTGCCAACCAGCAGGAAATTGTAAATTTAAATCCACACCTGTGGAGTTTATTAACTTCCATGTAGAGAAAATTTATATATAAAAATAAAAATATTTACAGG
>CANPZY010000025.1 GCA_947588945.1 uncultured Clostridia bacterium | reverse complement strand
TACATTAAGAATGAATGTAAGACTTAAATATATTATTACTTTACAAAATTGCATTTACTTTTTCACTTGACGTTTATGTAAACGCACAACTAAATTATCCAAAACGGTTGAAATATATGAAGTTTTATGATATACTTAAATAGTAACATATTTAAGTTGCCTTTGAAACAAAATATTTCGGAGGCAAGGTCCTCCGAACAATTAAAGGAGGAAAAGAAATGGGAAAATCTGCAAAACTTTTTTTATTCTAGGAGCATTCTCTACTATAATGTTTTTCTGGTGGGGAGATCTACGGATTGTGAAAGCAACGCAATTTGATATGCATTGTCATGCATATATCCAGAGAGCTGCTGCTGCTACAAATGTTGAAACTGCAAAAGCTGAATTGGAAAAAGCAATTGAGTATATGGAAAAAAATAATTTAACAGATGGTACTGTGTCGATAATATTTAAAGATCCAAGAAATGATGTTGGCTTTTGGTATAATATTATGAAAGATGCGCATAAAGAACTGGAGTCATTATCTGAGAATGGCACTCAATTAGAAAAAACTAATTACCTTATGAAAATGCGTAAAAGTTTTATTACAGTAGGATTACCGGTAGGAATAAGTATTTATCCTAATAATGTTTTTTACTTTTGGTGGTCAATAATTTCACTATTTGGTATGATTGTATTCGGCATTTTGTGGTACCATGCTTTGGATGACTGAGTTTCTTTTAATCCTGTTTTACAGGTTGACATATAGACATTTATTTTAAGGAGAGTCATCAATATGGGTAAAAAGATTAATCGGTATTTTATCAACCATCCGTTAAAAAGTATTATTGCTTTTTTGATTGTTGTGCTTATTTATGCATTTATAATTTCTAGATTACCAGAAATTGTAGTGAAAATGATCATAGTTTTTCTTTTAGTATTAATGGTTGCTACGGAAATTTTATTGTTTTTAAGAAGTAAAATGCAAAGGCAAAAATTTCAAAACGCGACTGAAGAAGATTTTAAGGAAAAGTGGAAGCAGTATGTTGACTTGGTCAATGAAACAATTAATGAAGAAAATTATGAGCGGAGTAGGTTAAGAGCTAACTGGATTCAAAAATTTAATCAAAATATATATGCTGTGGCTACTGATCAGTATTTATTAAAACGAAAGTTTAATGATTTCGATATCGCAGCATGTTTAATTTATTCATTAACTGGGGAGAACAATACTGATGAAAATATTCTTTTTGCATTTCATTGTGTTAAAAAGATAATTAGCGAACCTAAAGAATATTTTAGGGATTATTTTGGTTATGATTTTGAATTGCTGGAAGAAAAAAGTTTCAAAAGGTTAATATTTAGTATACCTAATGAAACCATCACAGCTGAGGCTCTTATATCAATAATTCGTACATATTTGATGCAGGAGACAGAAGATGGGATAGTACAGTTATCAGATTTTTTACACATTTTATATTTAAATAGTAAATAATATTATAAATAATACCAATCAATATACATTATTGCATGTTGATTGGTATTATTTATGAAGAAATGATAAAAAGTTCTTTTTACTAGAATTCAGAACTGCTTAAAGTAGGTATATAAAATTAACAAAGGTTTACAATTTACATAAAATGTGCTATAATTAAAAGAGTACATTGAAAATTTAGAAAAAATCCAATTTCAATTTCAAAGAGGAGGACAATATATGTTATTACCAATTACTAAGTACAAAGAAATCATTGTTGAGGCAGTTAATAATAATTATGTCACAATTATATCTGCTGAAACAGGCTCTGGAAAATCAACACAAATTCCTCAATATTTGTCTAACTATTACAGTCAAGTAGTAGTAACGGAACCGCGGATTATGGCAGCAAAAACCTTGGCTAAACGCGTGGCAGAGGAAATGAGCGTAACACTTGGTGAAGAAGTAGGATATAAAACAGCTTATGATAAATGCTGTTTACCTACTAGCAAAATTTTGTATTGCACTGATGGGCTTCAACTTATTAGGACAATTTTCAATGAAGATAACAAGTCTGAAAATGTTTTGGTAATAGATGAAGTTCATGAGTGGAATCTTAACGTTGAAACTCTTATTGCTTGGTGCAAATTTATGCAGGGAAAATGGAATACTAAGGTTGTAATTATGAGTGCAACTTTAGATACTGACGGACTTGCTAACTTTTTTGGTAAGGATGTTGCAGTGTTAAATATTCCAGGAAATTTGTATGATGTTGCAATGGAAGAAAGATCAAAAAATGATTTTATTTTTACAATTAAAGAAAATATTAAAGATGGTAAAAATATTTTGGTCTTTGTTGCTGGCAAAAAAGAGATTTACAATGTTATTGAAAAATTGGAAGAAGAAGATGCAACAGTTTTACCGTTACATGGAGAGATGGATTGGGATGACCAAAAGAAATGTTTTGAACATTATACTAATCCAAAAGTTATTGTTGCAACAAACGTCGCACAGACATCACTTACAATACCAGATATTGATGTTGTCGTTGATAGTGGTGAGGCAAGAATATCAATTGCAGAAAATGGGATTCAAGGATTATTTCTAGAAGATAATAGCCGTTCTGATATTATACAGCGCGCAGGGCGTGCTGGCAGAACAAAAGATGGAAAATATTTTTTGTGTTCTGACACCCCTATAAAGTATCGGAAAGAAAATATTGTTCCAGAGATTCAAAGAAGTATTCTTGATCGTGTTGTCCTGCAACTTGCAACGATAGGCTTAAGTGCTGAAAAACTACAGTTCTATCATCAGCCTGAAATGGAAAAAATATTGATGGCAAAAAAAGAGCTTACCACTATTGGAGCACTTACTGATGATAAAGTAACAGAACTTGGATACAAAATAGTTAAAATACCTGTTTCTGTTCAACTCGCTCGAATGATAGTAGAAGCCGAAAAGTATGGTGTAACAGAGCAAGTTATAATTATTGCTGCAATTATTGAAATGGGTGGTCTTCTTGATAAAGATGGCAATTATTGTTACTTTACTAGAGAAAGCGATAGTGATTTGCTTGCAGAGCTTGATGTGTGGAATTATCTAAATAGTATTGGATATATTGACTTCAAAAAGCTTGGAATTAAAAAGAAAAGTTTCTTTAAAATAAAAGAACATATTCAAAAATTGAAAGAAACTTTATATGGCATTGTAGAAATTACAAACAATGATGATAGAGAAGCAATTGTTAGATCTTGTCTGTGTGGTTTAGTTTCAAATATATATATAAATAACTATGATAATGAATATTATAGTGAAGATGGAAGAACTAAAGTACACCTTGATAGAAACAGTTGTATAATAACATTTCCAAGGTTTATAGTTGGTATCCCACAAACCATCGAGTTCAAAAATTACTATGGATGGACTGATTCTTTGACTTTGGTAAAGTTTGCAAGCAAAATAGATGTTAATATGCTATTTGAGCTTGTACCTAACCATATTGTCGAAGAAACAAGTTTGCGTTATTCTAAGAGTATGGATGCAGTTGAAATTACAGTCAATAGAAAATTTGCAGGGATTTTGATAGCTAGTAAGGTAACTTATGATAATACTCATTCAAAATATGCCGAACTTAAAGCAGAATATGAGAAAGAAGTAAGTTATAACAAGGAATCCATTGATAATATGCAGAAAGTGATTGTAATTGATGGCAAACAGTTTACAGTGCATTATGACTTTTGGGATGGCGAAGCAAGTGCAATTATTGACGATGAAACATTATTTACTACAAAAGTAAAAGAGGTGATTCTTGATTCTGGAAAGAAAGTACGCTTTTATCATGAAGGCGAATTGATGGGAAGAAAGGAGACTAATCTTGTTGCACTTAGAAATGCAGTAGAAATGAACCGTATTAAAAAGTTGTACGAAAAAAAGAGAAAAGAATATGAATCATTAAAGGTAAATAACATTTTTGATGTCATAACGAATTCCGACAAAATTGGCAAAATAAAACTTACTATGAATAATGGTGGATTTGGAGATGTGCCAGTTTTTGTATACGGATACATTGCTCTTAAAAAGAATACGGTAACATTTAAAGTTGGAGATAATGAAGAAATTGCAAAATCCAACAATATTGAAGCACTGCAATATCTCTTTTATAAGGAGATTGAAAAGAAGTACGGAGAAAGCAAGTTTAGTCATCAAGAAGGTAAGAAGAAAATACTTACAAAATCTGAAATGGAGGCGAAAAAGGATTTTGATTCCCTTGTAAGGGAAATGTTAAATAGTCTTACTATTGAAAATGTTCTTGAAAACTTAGAATTTCTTGAGGAATACTATCAGGAATTAATGATGTAAGATTATAACTGAAACAAAAAAGCTATCAACAAATGTTGGTAGCTTTTTTTTAAAATAAATTAAGCATTTATAGCATTTCTTGCAAGTTCATCACATCTATTATTTAATTCATTATCACTGTGACCGGTTACTTTATTAAAAGTTACTTTATGAGTTTTAGTAAGAGTGTATAATTCTTGCCAAAGCTCTTTATTTTTTACATCACTACCATTAGCAAGTTTCCAATTTTTATTAATCCAATTATATATCCAACCTTGTAAAAAGGCATTAACAACATAAGCACTGTCACTATAAATTTGAACTTCACATGGGTATTTTAAAGCCTTAAGCCCTTCAATTACTGCGGTAATTTCCATGACATTATTTGTAGTTTCTTTTAGTCCACCAGAAATTTCTTTTTCCTTGCCATTACACATTAAAATAGCAGCCCATCCGCCAGGACCGGGATTACCTGAACATGCTCCATCTGTATAAATTATAACTTTATCCATATAAAAAGTCCTTCCTCTGAATATAATTATTTAAAATAATCATTTTTGCATAAACATATATTTTATGATATTATAACAATAAATATTTAATCTTTCAAGACTTATTAATTCATGAGAGAGGGGGAAAATATATTTGAAAAAAGTATTAGGAATTGTAGCAGAATATAATCCTTTTCATAATGGACATTTATATCATATAGAAAAATCAAAGCAAGAAACACAGGCAGATTATGTGGTTGCTATAATGACAGGAAATTTTACTCAAAGAGGTAATACTTCAATTATCGATAAGTGGGAAAAAACAAAAATGGCTCTTAATAATGGAGTAGATTTAGTTATAGAATTACCAACTATATATAGTATTTCAAGTGCAGAAAATTTTGCAAGTGGAGCTATAAAAATTCTAAATAAATTAGACTTAATAGATTATTTATCATTTGGGATAGAAGAAGATGATATATCAAATCTTGAATATATTGCTAGTATTTTAGCTGATGAACCAAAAGAGTTTCAAGAGATTTTAAAAAATGAAATAAATAGTGGAGAATCATTTGCAAAAGCAAGAGCAAATGCAATAAATAAATTTGTTAATAAGGATAATAAAAATTTTGAGGATGTTTTAAGCGGTTCAAATAATATATTAGCTATTGAATATCTAAAATCATTAAAGAGAATGAAAAGTAAAATAAAGCCAATAGGAATAAAAAGAAACAGTGTTTTTTATAATAGTAAAAGAATTATTGATAATTATGCAAGTTCAACAGGAATAAGAAATTTAATACAGATAAAAAGAATAAATGAATTACCTAGATTAATGCCAAGTTCTTCTTTTAGAATTTTATATGAAAATATAAGAAATAATACTTATAATTTAGATATAAATGTTTTTTCTAAAGAAATTATTTACAAGTTACGAATGATGCAAAACGAAGAAATAGCTGATTTACCAGATGTAACAGAAGGATTAGAAAATCTTATAAAATCCTCTGTAGAAAAAACGAATAATCTTGATGAATTAATAAACATGATAAAATCAAAGAGATATACACAAACGAGAATACAGAGAATTTTATTATATTCACTTCTTGGAATAAAAAAAGATGATATAGAAATTTCAAAAAAAATAACACCTTATGTTAGAGTTTTAGGTTTTAATAATAATGGAAAAGAACTTATATCTAAAATAAATTCAAAGGTAAAAGTTATAACATCAATAAAAAAATTTGAAGATAAAAATAAAAATGTAAAATATAAGAAAATGTTAGATATAGATAAAAGAGCAACTGATATTTATACATTAGCATATCAAAAAAATTCTGTAGCAAATTTGGATTATACAAAAGGAATAATAGTAATATAAAAATTAAGAAAATCTATATTACAACAATATTACAATATCATTAATTTTTAATTATAATTATTGAAAGAGAGTCACTTATAGCATATAATTAAGCAAATCAAAAGAAAAAATTCCTACGATAATATCGTAAAGTTCTTCTTTAATTAATTAGGAGGTTATTTAATGGGGGAAGAAAGTTTTGCTGATTACATTTTATCAGAAAAAGACTGGAGTAAAAAATTAGAAATAATGTATTACTTAAAAAAGAGAACAGGCATATTTTATGATAATTCCGTTATTTTTAAAACATTAATTACAAAATTATTTTTAGATTATTTGCATGAATTTTATCCAAAATTTGAAGTAGATGATAACCTAGTGATTACAGCAAGATTGCTTTGTGACTGTAAAAAGGTTGAAAATTCTACGGATCAAGAGCAGATAAAAAATTATGCAAAAAATGGAGCAGAGTATTTAGCAAAATTAGGATTTGATGAAAATTTTTGCAATATATGTGAAGGAGTAAACAGATATACTATAAATGAAAATAGAAAACCAGAAAGTGACATATTAGAACTTGCAGATCAATTTGGAGGAATGTTATTAGATAGACCTGAAAGAATAGGATTTAAACCTGATGAGGCATTAGTATTACTAGAACACAGAAACTTAAAAGATAAAAATAATAGATTACTAAAACCATTTATTAAATTTGTAGATTACATGCAAACTATTGAAGCATAAGAAGAATTTAGGAGGAAAAATATATGTCAGATTACAATGTTTTAACATATGCAATAAAAGAAGTTGGAGATGAGACTGATGTTCCAAGATGCATGAGCAGAGCAAGAAGTGTTTATGAACATATAAAAGAAAGAGAAAAAGAGACTAGAACACAAAAAATTGAAACTAAAAAAGCAGTATCTATGGAAGAAGTAATGAGAGGAATTAAACAAGATATGCAAAGTGTTGAAAGACCTTCATTAGGAATAGTAAACGAAGAAAATTATGAAAAAGAAAATAATTAAATATAAAAAACAAAAGAAAAATAGGGAAAGCATAATACCATAGCTTGCTTCTCTATTTTTGTGTGAAAAAATAAAATTGCAGTAGGAGATATAAAAATGAACGAAATATTTGCTGATTTACATGTACATATTGGTAGAAGTGAAAATGGCAAACCTATAAAAATTACAGGAGCTAGGTCTTTAAATTTTGCAAACATTGCAAAAGAATGTTATGAAAGAAAAGGAATTGATGTAGTAGGAGTTATAGATTGCGCATCTCCTTATGTAATAGAAGACATTGAGAATTTTTTAAAAACTGGAGAAGCTTATGAAATAGATGGTGGTGGAATAATTTATAAAGATAAAGTTTGCATTATTTTAGGTAGCGAAGTTGAGACTTCAGAAAAAAATGAAGACGGAAAGACGGGAAGTGCACACAATTGCTGTTATTTTCCTACTTTAAAAGATATAAAAGGCTTTTCAAATGAAATGTCACATCATATAAAAAATATAACATTAAGTACACAAAGATCAGATGTTTCTGGTTATGAACTAATAGATATAGTAGAAAAATATAATGGAGTTTTGATTCCAGCACATGCATTTACTCCATTTAAAAGTTATTATGGAAATTGTACTAGAAGAATAAAGAGAATTTTTAAAGAAAAATATGATAAGATTTTTGCAATAGAATTAGGATTAAGTGCAGATACACATATTGCAGATGAAATATCTGAACTTAAGGATAAGAATTTTATTACAAATTCTGATGCACATTCACTTCCAAAGATTGCTAGAGAATACAATAAATTACTTGTAAAAGACATTAGTTTTGATGAGATATTTAAAGCAATTAGAATGGAAGATGGAAGAAAAATACTTGCAAATTTTGGATTAGATCCAAAGCTTGGAAAGTATAATAGAAGTTTTTGTGAAGATTGCAATTGCTCAATTGAAACTAAACCACCAGCATTAAAATGTGATAAATGTGGTGGAAGCAATATTACAATGGGTGTGTATGACAGAATTGAAATTATAAAAGATCAAGAATCAAAAAGTCCAGAGTTTAGACCAGTATATAATTATCAGATACCACTTTCATTTATGCCAGGAGTTGGAAATAAAGTAATAGAAAAATTACTTAATGAATATGGAACAGAAATGACAATTTTAAATAAAGTAACAAGAGATGATTTAGAGGCAGTAGTTGGACCTAAGTTAGCTGATATAATTGATAAATCAAGGCGAGGTAATATACATATTCATGCTGGCGGTGGAGGAGTATACGGCAAATTAGATGCAAAATAAAATATATGTTATATTTTCCTGATATATTGAATACATATTATGTATCGGGAGGAAGATACATTGAGAAAAGCACTAGAAAAACACTTAAAGGAAAATATAAAGGATTATTTTATATGTGGATTAATTCTTATAATTGGATTATTTTTAGGAACAATGGTAATAAATAATTCAGCGGATTCAACAAAACAAGAAATTTCAGATTATATAAATGAATTTAATTTAAAAGTTAAAGATGGACAAAAGATTGATTATTCTAATATGATATTTGAGATTATGAAAAAGGATGCAAAATTAGTTTTACTGGTATCATTTTTAAGTATATCGGTTATTGGAATAATGGGAACATATTTAATTATTGGATACAAAGGTTTTTGCATTGGCTATACAATATCTTCCATAGTATTAACAATGGGAATAGGAAAGGGGTTGGCATGTAGCTTATCATTGATGCTTTTAAGTAAAATTATAGAGCTACCAGCTATATTTTTTCTAATCATAAGTGGAAGGAAAATGTATAAAACAATCTTAGAAGATAGGAGCAAAGAAAATGTAAAATATGCAATAACTAAATATATTATTAATACACTGATTGCATTTTCAATGTTTACATTTTCTGCATTAGTTGAAACATATCTATCAAGTAATTTGTTTTTGAGTATAATAAAATATGTTTAATTATTTATAAAAAAATATATTAATTAATTTTGAAAAAAGCTATTTACTTTTTTAATTTAATTTGATATAACATAATAAGTTTATGTAAAACATATAATGAAGGGGCGATAAAAAATGGATAAGCAAATAAAGCTATTTTTAGAATTTTTACAAAATGATAAAAAATTATCAGATAATACACTTCAATCTTATAGAAGAGATATTCTACAATTTGAAAGATATTTAAATAATAATGATATAAATTATTTGAAAATTACTGAAAAAGACATTAATGCTTACATAGATGAGTTAAAGAAAGAGGGAAAAAAGACATCAACAGCATCAAGAGGATTAGCTACTATTAGGTCTTTTTATCAATTCTTACTAAGAACAAAAAAAGTTAAAATTGATCCAACAACTGGAATACAATCACCAAAAATAGAAAAAAGAGTTCCAAGTGTACTTACTTCTGAAGAAGTAGAAGTACTTTTAGATCAACCAAAAGATGTTGACCTTAAGGGAACTAGAGATAAGGCAATGCTAGAATTTGCTTATGCAACAGGAATGAAAGTTACAGAAATAATTGATTTAAATATAGAAGATATCAATTTTGAAGAAAGCACAGTTGTATGTTCTAATGGAAAAAAGTCAAGAGTTATTCCATTAGGAACTCTTGCAGAAAAAGCTCTTAAAGAATATGTTGAACAAGCAAGACCTATAATGATAAAAGATGAAAATAATAAAGCTTTATTTGTAAACGTAAATGGAGCTAGACTTACAAGACAAGGCTTTTGGAAAATAGTAAAATATTATAAAGATCAAGCTCATATTGAAAAGGAAATAACCCCACACGTATTAAGACATTCATTTGCAGCTCATTTATTACAAAATGGTGCAGACTTAAAATCAATTCAAGCTATGCTTGGACATTCAGATATATCATCAACTCAAGTGTATGCACAATTTGAATCACCAGAACTTAAAAATATATATAAAAAAGCACACCCAAGAGCGTAATAAACAATTAAGTAAAAATATTTAATGTATAAAAAGCAATAATTATAAATTAACATAAGTAATATAAAATACAAAGGAGAATAAAAATGAAGAACAGTATCCAAAAGAAAGCAATAATTATTACATTATTAGCAATATTATTATTAATATTATTTAGTGTAAATGTAAAAGCAGACGATGAATTTAAATTCACAGAAACAACAAAAAATGTTTATTTAAATGGGACATCTTTTATAAATTATGAAGGTGGTTCAGGAGATATAAGCTGGGAAAGTAATAATAATGAAGTAGTATCAGTAGATGAATTGGGAAGCATAAAAGCAAATAAAATAGGAACAGCTACAATTACAGCAACTAGAGGAACTGAAAAAGCAACTTGCACAGTAAATGTAGTATATTCTATTATAAATGTTACAGGAAACTCAGCATATTTTGAAGACGTAAACTTAATATTAGAAGAACATCCAACAGAAAATTTAAAAGTTACTGTTGAAGATGCTAATTATGAAGAAGTTTCAGATGCAGTAATTAGCATTAAATGTAGTGATACTAATATAGTTACTGTTAATGAGCAAACGAAATCAATTACAGCAGTGAGTGCAGGAAAAACAAATGTAACTGTTTCAGCAGAAGGAGTAAGTAAATCATTTGAAGTTAATGTTTACAATGCACCTACATTTACAGATTTTTCAAAAGCAAAATATGAAGTAACAGCAGAAAGTTCAAGCAAAAATGTAAAAATAAGTGGAATTACACCAGATGGTAATAATTTTTATTATTACATTATAACAAAGGACAATAAGCAACCTAGCTTACCAAAATTAAAAAGCGGAGATTTAGATACTCAAGCAGATGGAATAGAATTTTTAACAGTTAATACTGATGAAAATTATATATATAATAGAAATTTATCAAAATATTACGAATTAAATCAAGATATATATATGTGGATTATTGAGCAAAAGAAATTAGAAAGTTCATATTATAATGAAAATGGCGATTATGTTAGTTATGTAACAAAGTTTGTTGATGAAGGTAAAAAACTTGATAGAGAAGGTGTTCCTCTAAATTTAGTAATAAAATCATTTTATATCTCATCAACTACTTCAACAGATGAAGAAGATCCTAATTATACAAGTATGTGGTTTTACTTCCCAACAGACACAGAAAATAGAAAATTTACTTTAAAGATTGGAAAAGTTACAGATTATAATATATTATCAAAAATACAGAAAAATGATTATAATGGAATAAAAGAACTTTTAACCTATGCAAAAAATAATAGTTCAATTTATGAAAAACAATTAACAACGACTATGGAAGGTCATTTTAGTCAAAACGATATACTATTTGATGGAAAAAATATATTAGAAAATAAAGCATATTATTATATTTACGTTGATTTTGATGATGAAGGTGGAAAATATTTTCCAGTTGAAGGAATAAATCTTGCTCAAGCATATATATCAAGCACAACAAGTGATTGGGAACTATTTGGTTATACTTCAACAGACTTCAAATGGGATGACCTTAGACCAACAGGTGTAGATGAAACTGTTGCAACGGGAAAGTTACCACAGACTGGAGAAACAATAGTAGTATTTTCAACAATTATAGTTTCAATTATAATTGTAGGCTTAGTATTTTATACAAGATTTAATAGATATAAAGATATTTAAAATATAAATATTTATATTAATATAAAATTGAATATAATAAAACCATAATAAAACATAATAAAAATACATCTTAAATATTGAAAATAATATTTTAAGGTGTGTTTTTATTTTTATATAAATTTTTAAGAAATAATTGTCAGATAAAAAATAAATACTTTTTTATTATTTTTATGAAGGTTAAATGTATCATAACCACTTGACATATTTTAATAAAAATAATAAAATAGAGTGGTAGAATATTTATAAAAATTATATATATTTGTACATTGAAATTTAAATAGAAAAAGAGGTGTTATTAATTATGCAAATAGCAATTTATATCACTATTTTTCTAGTCTCAGCAATAGTTTTTTTATTCGTTGGATATATAGCAAGGAAAAAGATAGCTGAATCTAAAATAGAAAGTGCAGAAAAAGAAGCAAAGAGAATTTTGGAAGATGCCAAAAAAGAAGCGGAAAATTCGAAAAAAGAAGAAGTAGTTAAAGCTAAAGAAGAAATTATAAATGCAAGAAATGAATTAGAAGAGGAGATTAGAGAAAGAAGAAGTGATGTTCAACAACAAGAAAAAAGATTAATTCAAAAAGAAGAAAATCTTGAAAAGAAAATCTACAATGTAGAGCAAAAAGAAAAACAACTTGAAAAAATGCAAGAAAGTATAGAAATAGAGAAAGAAGAAATCCAAAAGCTTAAAGATTCGGAATTAGATGAATTAGAGAGAATTGCAAGATTGTCAGAGCAGGAAGCAAAAGAACAATTATTAGCTAAATTAGATGAAACCTTAGTTGCAGAGAAAGCAGAAAGAATCAAAAATGTTGAAGAACAGATTAAAGAAAAATCAGAAGATACTGCGAAAAATGTTATCTCTTATGCAATACAAAAATGTGCAGCAGATCATACTTCAGAATCTACAGTATCAATTGTAGCATTACCAAATGATGATATGAAAGGTAGAATAATTGGTAGAGAAGGAAGAAATATTAAAGCATTAGAAACACTTACAGGAGTTGATTTCATTATAGATGATACTCCAGAAGCAGTTGTAATTTCTGGTTTTGATCCATTAAGAAGAGAAGTTGCAAGAATTGCCTTAGAAAAATTAATTAATGATGGAAGAATACATCCATCTAAAATTGAAGAAATGGTTGAAAAAGCAAAAGAAGAGCTTGCAAAGACCATAAAAGAAGAAGGCGAAAGAGCAGCGATGGAAGCAGGAGTTATTAATTTAAACCCTGATGTAATTAATTTACTTGGAAAACTAAAGTATAGAACAAGTTATGGACAAAATGTATTAATGCACTCAATAGAAGTTTCTAATGTGGCTAGAATAATGGCAGATGAATTAGGATTAGATGTAAAACTTGCAAGAAGAGCTGGACTTTTACATGATATTGGAAAAGCATTAGATCATGATATGGAAGGAACACACGTTGAAATAGGAGTAGATATATTAAAGAAATATAAAGAAGACCCTAAAGTAATAAATGCTGTAGAAGCTCATCATGGCGATGTTGAGGCACAAACACCTGAAGCATATCTAATTCAAGCGGCAGATGCAATATCAGCATCAAGACCTGGAGCAAGAAGAGAAACATTAGATGCATACATAAAGAGATTAGAACAACTTGAATCAATTGCAGATTCATTTGATGGAGTTGAAAAATCTTACGCAATACAAGCTGGTAGAGAAATTAGAATAATAGTTAAACCAGAAAAAATATCTGATGATGAAATGACTTTAATGGCTAGAAAAATTGCAGAAAGAATAGAAAATGAAATGGAATATCCAGGACAAATTAAAGTTAATATTATTAGAGAAAAACGTGTTGTGGACTATGCAAAATAAATTTAATTATAAAAAATTATAATATTTATTATATGTAAACTGTTAGTAGAAATACTAGCAGTTTTTTATTTTTATAAAATAGTAATTTATAAAATGATGATATTTAAATGTCAACATGAAAGATAATATTATATTGTATTAGTTTGGAAAATATTAGAAAATTATAAGTTATAAAATTCTTTACAAAATCATAAAATTATGTTATAATTAATATGTTGGTGCAGTATTCTAGTAATATTACTTATTATGAGGGTGGGGCTAAAAATCCATTAATGGCAGACAGAAAGTCTTGTAATTATGCGCGAGACGCCAAGCTTGTGTGAGTTATGAGATAAGAGATTAGGACCATATATAAGGGCATATATAAAAAAAGATTCCTAATTTTGTAATGTTTAAGTAATTTATATATTACTCTGCCTATTTTGAGTGATAGTCTTGGGATTAGCTTAAAAAATAATTATGTTTGGCCGAATGTTTTTATTAATTGCTATGAAATCACTATTGCAAAAGAAATTAGTAATACTAGTAATGTTTCAAGGAAAACTTCTAGACTGTTTACATATGTTGTATGAAGTTTTATGGATTAAGATACGGATTTAAGTGGTAATCTGGTAGCCAAATTTTTGGATGCTTTATTTAAATGGAAACAGCTAAATAGTAATGTTTAGTATAAAGTAGAGAAATTCGACTAGACCTATACCGTAAAATTTACGTAAGACTTTACCAACAAATTAAGAATGAATAAAATCATAAAAAAAGATAATTAGAATTAAATAGGAATTATAATAATTTTTATTTAATTCTTTTTATCTTTTTTATTATATCAATATTTTTATATATTTAAATAAGTATAACGATTCAAATAAAATAATAAAATTTATTTTATATAAAGTGTAAAACGAGTAGCATGACATTGTAGGGTGCTGTCACAAGTTACGTTACTTCGAGAACTTGGCGAAAATTTGTCAGTGTTGTTATAGTAACTTCCCCTAGCAACTCGGTAGTTGTCTGAGTTTGCTTCTAATGTCCACTCAGTATGGTTTCCTTCCAGGTCAAAAATATTTAGTATTTTATCGTTTTCCGTTACTCCTGTGTTGACTTCTTTATCCCCATAATAACCATTTCCGTTTTTCGTTACTTTTTCTTTATCATCTCCTGTTAATGCATAGTTTAACATCGCATCATATTGGCTTCCCCATATCATACTTGATTTCACTGATTTTTTTTCATTGGTATATGTTTTTGCCTTTGAATATAATCCATACCATTGACGTGATACAAACCAATCACCCGCATTCCTCACTGGTCCTATTTTCGAAGTAGCTTTACCAGATGACATATTATATTCAATGACGTCTTTCACGCCCATTTCGTATCTTGCTACATAGAATCCACCATATGTTTTTACACTATATATCATTTCATTATAATCTTCTTTCATCGTATTCAAAAACGTATTGGAATTTTTGTATCGATCCGCTTCCCAAGGTAACCATTGTCGTAAATCCCTTAGGTAATTCACATCTGCATTATCTGGGAAGTCGGCGTCGTATACAATTTTAGAATCTGGCTCTCTATATTCATATGTTCCTTGTCCATATGATTCCATTTCAGTTGAATCTGTTCCAGTAAAATTATATAAAACACCTTCATAATTTGTTTTACCATTATCATCTTTACCGATATATTCATCTGCGGTAGATATTTTTGCCATAGGCTTATTCGTTCCTACAACTGTTAAATCAGGATTTATTGGTATCCATACAAATTCATTTCCAGTACTTTTTCCAGTTTCATCTATACTATCTGTTATTATTATTCCTTCCTTTGCATTGTTTGGTGACTCATTTGGAATTGTAAATCCTGCAGGAACTGTTATTTTTACTCTATCATCTGATATAACTTTAGTATTCTCTGTTAGTATTTTTTTTGATTCTTTTATTTTCTTTACTTTTAAAGTATCGTCTTCATAAAATTTTCCATCATATATTTCAGAAGCTAATATATCATTATATTTATTATCATTTGAGGTTAATACTAAACTTGATAAGTCATCTGGTAACTCGTCACCTTCTAAGTTATAAGAAAAATATTTATCCAATATTTCCTTAAATTCATCTTTATATATTTTACCACCATTTCTTATTTGCATGCTGTGTATATCTGTTTTTACTAATTCAATTAAGGATGTTCTATCAGTTGCAGAGCTTACGTCTTTTGATTGCTTTAATAGACCGTTTTCTTTTGTAACTGTAGATAATGTT
Organism: uncultured Clostridia bacterium; assembly: GCA_947588945.1. Classification (GTDB taxonomy): domain Bacteria; phylum Bacillota; class Clostridia; order TANB77; family CAG-508; genus CAG-793. The sequence continues at coordinate 7,582 of CANPZY010000025.1, read as the reverse complement.
ATACCTGTTAAAATTAATAATACAGATATTGTTATAACTAGAGAAATAACTGAAATACCATGAAAATTTTTATAAAAGTTCATATTAATTTTTTGCATAATTAAATTTATCTCCTCCTTTGTATTGTGAAAAAAATTTTTAATAAAAATAAATTAATTTATTAATTGAATATTTTTCATTTAAAGTATAGCATTGTTTCTATAGATTTGCAACTTTTTTTAAATAATTTAATAATTATCAAACTTGTAAAAAAATTGATAATAAAAATATTGTTAATACTTTCAAGTTATGTTATTATAGAAAATAATAGTATATTCATTATGTATAGAGAAGGAAAATAATATCAAGTATGAAAAAAGATAATAATAAAAATAGTGAAATAAAATGGTTTTTACAAGTAACAGTGATAGCATTTATATTATCAATAATCTTTTCATTTATATCAAATAATGCTGTATCAATTTTACCAGTCATTCCAGCAATAATTGTTTTAGTTGTTGTTGTAGGAATAGGAATTTTATTTGACATAGTTGGTGTAGCTGTTACAGTTGCTAAAGATGATGAATTTAATGCAAAAGCAACTAAAAAAGCTAAAGGAGCAAAAACGTCATTATATCTTATAAAAAATTCAAGTAAGGTAGCAAATATATGTGCAGATGTCATTGGAGATATATGCGGAGTACTTAGTGGAGCTATAAGTGCAGGAATATCTTTAAAGTTAATGGAAGGCACAGGAATAAATTTTAATATCCAATTTATTATAAGTGCATTAGTTGCAGCAATTACAATAGGAGGAAAGGCATTAGGAAAAGGATTTGCAAAAAGAAATGCAAGTAAAATAGTTGATATAATGGGAAGATTACTATGAAAAAGTGGCAGATGAACACATTATTTATTATAGTACTTACAGTATTGAGTTTTAATTTATTTTATTGGGTGACGCAAAAGGAAGGCTTCCATGAAGATGAGATATTCTCTTATGGAAGTAGCAATAATAAATATGATGGAGTATATCAGAGATATGGAGACAAAGATGAAGTTACTCAAATGCTATTTGATGATATTTTGGTTGGAAATTTTAATGAAATATATAGTAAAATAATATATTACTTAAAAAATCCAAGTAAATTCATGGAAAAATATAATAAAATAGTAGATGAAGAACAGCCAATTTGGAAAAATAATAATCAAGCAAAAGAATATTTAACTATTCAAAAAGATAATGTATTTAACTATTTTGGAGTATTTTTTAATCAAACTAAAGACATACATCCACTTTTATTTTATTTAGTAGTACATATTTTTTCTAGTATATTCTTAGGATTGTTTTCAAAATACATAATATTTTTTATAAATTTGATCTTTTTTATATTAACTTGTATCATTATTAGAAAAATATTAAAGATCTATAATAAAGAATATTTATCAATTCCAGCAATTATCCTATATTGAGGAAGTATTGGAGGAATATCAGTAGTTTTATTTTTAAGAATGTATCAAATGTTAATATTCTTTAGTATGCTATCACTATATATACATCTGAAAATAATAAATAATGATTTTGAGATAGATAAAAAAATAAGAAACGAACTGATTATAGTATCAGTGCTAGGATTTTTAACACAATATTATTTTTGCATATTTCAATTATTTGAATTTATTGTACTTATAATAATGCTTATAAAAAATAAAAAATATAATACATTAAAACGATATATAAAATATACTATTATAAGTGCAATAATTGGAATATTAATATTTCCAGCTAGTATTTATCATATATTTTTTTCATACAGAGGAACCAAAGCAAATATAGCAAGTAATTTTTTAGAAAAAATAAAATTGTACTTCAATGAACTAAGCTATGCTTTCTCTTTAGTACCAATAATGTTAGTTATATTATTTTTAATAATTCTAGCTATAGAAATAAAACAAAGAGATTTCAAAAATATAATTTTAATTTTACCAGCAATTTTATATTTTCTAGTAATTTGCAGGATTGCACCAGAAATGAAAGCAAATACAATAATAAGATATATTGCAATAATCTTGCCAATATATAGTTTAATTATAGTTTTAGGAATTGATAAGTTATTTAGAATAGAAAATAAAAATATAGTGTTAATTTTTATTACAGTTCCGATTTTGTTATTAACTTTATATGGCAATTTTAATAGTGAACCTAGATTTCCAGAATTTTTAATATATAAAGAACATATTATAATAAATACGTCTGCTGATTCATTAGAAATTTTAAAGGATGATGAAAAAGTTAAAAATCAAGAAGCAGTCATTGTAAATATTAGGAAATATATGAATTATGAAGAAATATTAAAAAAGATAATGGAAATGCTTAAGTTTGATAAATATAGTATTTTAGAGGACTCTGATGAATTTGAAACAGTAATTTATAAATTATATAGGTAAAGGGGAAAGTTAAACTTTCCTCTTTATAATATAAAAAAATGAGTTTTTTTGTAACAAAATGAAAAAAATTAAGTCATATATTATAGAAATCAAAAGAGAGGGGAGGAAAATGGAAGAACTTTATAATAAATATAGTAATCTGGTCTATAACTATTTAAAAAGTCTTTGCAATAATAGTGAAACTGCTGAAGAGCTAACTCAAGAAACATTTTATAAAGCAATTAAAAATGTAAATAAATTTAAAGGCGAATGTAAAGTTAGTACATGGCTTTGCCAAATTGCAAAAAACGTTTTTCGTGATTATATAGCTAAAGAAAAGAAAGTAAAGCTTATATCTATAGATGACGACTATATTAAAAATTTAATAGTAGAGAAGAATTTAGAAGAAAATGCAGAAGATAAAAGCGAATTAATTAATTTGTATAAACAGATACATAAATTAGATGAGAAAACAAGAGAAGTTTTTTATTTAAGAATGAGAGGAGAATTGTCTTTTAAAGAAATAGGTGAAATTTTAAACCAGAGTGAACAATGGGCTAGAACTATTTATTATAGAGGGAAAATAAAATTAAAGGAGGAATTAAATAATGAGTAAGGAATGTGATATTGTAAAAGATTTATTATGTAGTAATCTTGAAGATGATTTAAGTGATTCAAGTAAAGATTTTATAAAAGAACACATAAAAAATTGTAATGATTGCAAAAGGATTGTAGAGGAATTTAAAAAAGAAAAAGAGGAAAATAAAAAAGAAGAAACAAAAGAAAATGTAAAGAAAATTGATTATTTGAAAAAATATAATAAGAATATTAATTTATTAAAGATTACATCAATAATTTTAGTAATAGGAATAGTTTTGATGTGGAGTTTTACTCTTATAACTTATAACAAAAATAAAGCAGAATATGAATATAAATATAGTATAATAACTTCTATTAATAGACCAAATGAAGAAAGTGATAAATATAATAATTTTAAATGTTTTGCTGAAAAAACAGCTTTTGGTAGAAAGGAATATATATATCAATATTATAAAGATGGAAATTTTAAGTATTATAGGAATGAATTTGAATATGTAAAAGAAAATAATGAATATAAAAAATCAACAACTGATTATAAAGAAATAACGGGATATGGACAAAAATCTGATAGTGGTAAATTGAGTATTATGGAAGTTGATAAAAAGGATGATAAGATAAATTACCGCTCAGGCTATCAAGGTGAAAAAGTAGGATTTTATGATTTAACTTATGGTAGAATTGCTAATTATATAATAGCTGGTTCTAGTTTAAATGATGATTGGAATTCGATAGGAATTGAGACTTACAAAGAGCTTAACATTAGAGAAGATAATTATGATGGAAAAGATTGTTATGTAATAAAGAGATGGAAGAATGATGGTGGATATTTTGAAGTATGGATAGATAAAAGCAATATGACTATTGTAAAAGTTAATGAAGATGAAGACTTTGTAATTACTTATAAATGGGAAATAAATACAGTTACAGATGAAGATTTGATGGTTGATGATAAAGAAGCAGTAAAAGATTTTCTTCAAGAAAATGATTGGATTTATGATGATAAATATGGTTGGTCAAAAGATGTAAGAAAATATTTTGAAAAATATTTATATTAAAACAAATTAATACCATAGTTTGATAAAATGTAAAAATAGTTTGAGATATTAAATCTTTAACTATTTTTATTTAAATGAAAATCTATCTTTATTTAATTTACTTGATTAAAAGTAAAATTTATAGTATTATAAGTAATAAGAAAAAATTTGAAAACAATAAAAATTCTTTTCCAACTAATTTTATATGAGAAAGGAAAAAAACGTATGAAGATTTTAGCAGTAGGAGATTTAATAGGAGAAGGAAGCATACCAAAATTAAAAAAAGATTTAGAAAATATACAAATTGCTGAAAATATTGATTTTACAATAGTAAATGGCGAAAATATTTCGCAAGGAATGGGCATGACAACAAAAGCATTTAATGAATTGTGCAAATTAAAAATAGATGCAATAACTATGGGAAATCATACTTGGGCAAAGAAAGATATATTTTCATTTATAGATAATCCAATAATAATAAGACCTGCAAATTATTCAAATAATGTACCGGGTCATGGTTATACAATTTTTGAAAAAGAAAATAAAAAGATAGCAGTAATTAGTCTTATAGGTAGAGTAGAAATAAATGTTTTATCAGAAAATCCATTTTTATGTGTTGATGAAATTTTAAATAAAATAGAAGCAGACATAATAATTATTGACTTTCATGCAGAAGCAACTGGAGAAAAGTTATCAATGGGAAATTATGTAGACGGAAGAGTTACAGCTATCTTTGGAACACATACTCATGTTCCAACTGCAGATGAACAAATTTTAAAAAATGGAACAGGATATATAACTGATATAGGAATGACAGGACCAGTTAATTCAATACTTGGAATGAGCAAAGATGTTGCAATGAAAAGGATGGTAACATCACTTCCAGAAAGATATAAGGTTGCAGAAGGGGAATACATCTTAAATGGAATAGTATTTGATATAGATGATAATACTAATAAAGTAAAGAAATTATATAGAATAAGCATGTAAATATAAATTAAATACAATATTTTTTTAGTAGTGCGCAGCGATCAAGCGAAGCGCGAATGGAGCGAAAAGTGTTTATCACTTTTCTGCGACAGCAAACACTAAAAAAATATTGTATTTTAATTTATAATAATTTTATTCTATAAAAAAATACTACAAATTGTCAAATATTGTCAAAAATAATCGACGAAAAGTTTAAATTTTCCATTGAAAATACTAGACTTTTGAATGACAAAGTATTATAAATATATTTGTAATTACAAAATAATATAATAATAGGAGGAAACAATGGAAGTTTTAAAAATCTCATCAAAATCTAACCCAAATTCAGTAGCGGGAGCTATTGCAGGAATGGTAAAAGAAACACAAAAGGCAGAAATGCAAGCAATTGGAGCTGGAGCTCTAAATCAGGCAGTAAAGGCAGTTGCTATAGCAAGAGGATTTGTAGCACCAACAGGAGTAGACTTAATATGTATACCTGCATTTGCAGAAGTTCAGGTAGAAGGAGAAGATCGAACAGGAATCAGACTTATAGTAGAGTCTAGATAAAAAACAGAATATAAAAAAATGGGGGCATGAATAATATTATTGAGTAGCTAATCAATAATTATTCATGTCATTTTCATTTAAGGAAAAATTCTAATAGAAATTTTTGTTAATATAAAAATTGAAAAATATAGGTTTAAAATATGTCACACTAAAGTAGAAAAAAGGTATTGAAAAAAAATAATAAGTATTATATTATATGCAAAGGAGGAAAGCATAGTATTTAAGCAAATCTATTATGCTAAAAAAATATGAAATCAAGTGGTAATAATTTTTTTAAATATATATTTATACTTGTTGTAATTGGTCTTATTTGTGGTGCAGTTTACATTATATACAATCAAGACAAAGATGAAGAAAATAATAATGAAGTAGTTGATAATGTGACAGAGATTCAAGATATAAGTATAGTAGAAAATTTAAAAATGGGTATAACAAATTTTGATACTATGAATCCAATTTTAACTAAAAATAGAGAAATAGTAAATATTGATAAATTAATATTTGATTCGCTTTTTAATATTACTACTGATTATAAAATAGAGAATTCTTTAGCAACTTCAATAGAAAAAATTTCAGACACACAATACAACATAAAAGTAAATACAGATATAAAATGGCAAGATGGAAGTAGTTTAATATCAAGAGATGTGTCATATACAATAGATCAAATAAAAAATACAGATTCAATATACAGCTCAAATGTTAATCAAATAGCTAATGTAGATACGCCAGACTCGGAAAATGTAATTATAACATTAAATCAAAGTGTACCATTTTTTGAATATAATCTAACATTTCCAATAGTATCAAGTAGATATTATATGAATGAAGAATTTGCAAATTCAAGCAAAATTCCTATGGGAACAGGAATGTATAAAATTGCAAGTATAGATGATGACAATATTTTATTAATTAGAAATGATAGATGGAAAAATATAAAAACAGAAACTCCAAGAACGCAGTCTATTACAATTCATAAATATAATGCAATAGGAGAAATATTTAATACATTTAAGTTAGGAAACATTGATGTAGTAAATACCTATATGAGTAATTATTCAGATTATGTTGGAACACTAGGATATAACAAAAGAGAATATGCAGGAAGAGATTATGATTTTTTAAGTTTTAATTGTAGTGATAATATATTATCTGATGTTAACGTTAGAAAAGCGATAAATTATGCAATTAATAAGGAAAATATTATAAGTACAGTTTTAAATAATTCTAAATATGTGTCAAATTCACCATTAGATTATGGAAGTTATTTGTATAAAAATGATGGACAGATATCATTTAATCAAGATGAAGCTAAGAGTACATTACAAAATGGCGGGTGGACGTATGCAAGTAATAGATGGCAAAAAAATATAAATGGATATGTTAGGAATATAACTCTCTCTTTAGTTGTAAATCAAAATAATGAGGAGAGAGTAAGAGTTGCCGAAAATATAAAAAGCCAATTAGCAGATGTAGGCATAAAAATTAATGTTGTAAAAGTAAATGATGATAAATATTATGATTATTTGAATAAAAAAAATTATCAAATGATATTAACAGGTGTAACTAATTCTGTAAATCCAGACTTAACATATTTTTATGGAAATGGAAATATATCAAATTATTATAATGAAGAAGTATTATCAAAAATCAATTCCTTAGATTCTTATTCTGATGTGCAAAAAATTGTAAATGAAGAAGTTCCTCACATTGGATTATATAGAAATAGAGGAGCGGTTATCTTAAATTTAAATGTTGGGGGAGACTTTGCTCCTAACTCAGCTTTTCTATATTATAATTTTTATAAATGGTATAGGCAACAATAAAAAAAAACAAATGAAAAAATTTTTTGAAAAACTCTTGACAAATAAATTTAGAAATATATAATATAAACATACAAACAAATGTTTAGAAATAATAGGAGGAAAATATGAGTGCAGAAAAAATTAATTCAGAAAAACAAAAAGCATTAGAAGCAGCAATGGGACAAATAGAAAAGCAATTTG
>CANPZY010000024.1 GCA_947588945.1 uncultured Clostridia bacterium | reverse complement strand
GTAGATGCAATAAATGAAACATCAAAACACAGAGAAACTTATAACATTATTAGCGATAAAAATACGGTAGATGATGTTATAAATTCTATAAAAAATGATAGTTCATTACAAGAACAATGGAACAAATATCAGAAGAATTATGAGTATGCAAAAGAAATAAAATATGAGCAATTAGTAGACAGTATTAGTTCAATAAAGGAACTATATTTTAAATAAAACTGAATAGATGGGGAATTACTTCCCCAACCCCCTTATATTTTTTTGATAATTATTTATAAAATTACTATCAATTTTTTTATGAAAGAACGAAAGGAGATAGAAATTAATGTAATCAAATTAGGCTAGAAAAAAATCATATTGAAGACTTTTTGGAAGCTGAAATGGATAAGTCTAATTCCATAATAAAAAAGGATTATGGAATGCTTACAAGAATTTATGCTTATGCTGTATTTTTGAAATATCCCAATCATTAAAACCTGCTAATCTTAAATTTTCATCTATAAAAATGTTTGGCATTTTTCCTTCATAATCTGATTTAAATGATTCATATGCTTTTATAAATAATTCTAAGTTATCAATTTTTCCTTTTAAAAAACTACTAATTAATTTTAAAATACGATTATTTTCTTCTAATTCTCCTTCAAAATACTCGAATGAATCATAATCAGAAATATGATCTAATACAAAGTTGTTTCCATCATCAACTAAATAATATCCATTTCCCATCATATCAATCATATCTAAATTTCTAGTAAAGTCTATATCTTTTATTCTTTCATCCCAAATAGTTAAGCTATCTAATACAAATATGCAATCTTTTTCATCATTCACTAAGTTCTTATAAGGAATACAATTATCACTAATTAAAATATCACCTTTCTTAAATGGAACAGGTATATTTATAAAAATTCCTTCAAAATCTGACATTTCTTCGCCATTTTCCATTATTTCTATAATTTTAGGAATCTTTTTTATAACTCTGCAATTTGCAACTATCTTTTTCTCTTTATCTCTAAAAATGACTTCTGGTCCATCAAAAAATTTTTTTGTAATACTGAAATAATCAATGTCATTATATTCATTTATTAAATTCGTTATTTCATTTTCTATTTCTCTGTATGTTCTTTTGGCATTATCAATTTCATAATTAGAATAACCATTTTTATTCCAATCACTCCATCCATATATGCAATCTTTTTCACCTATGAAATCTTGATATAATACTGTAATTCTGTCTATTTCTTTTTTTATCATTGTTTTTACACTGTCATAATGTTTACAATTCAATCTTTCTAGAACTTCCATATCTGGATAATTATCAATTAAATCTTGATATTTAGAAATTTTTTCAAAAATATCCATCTTTTTATTTCTATACACTAAAACAGCAAGCTCCTCAGTATTGAATTTGTGTCCAATTTCTCTACAATAATCTCCTATTGCCTTTGAATTTATTAGATCATAAATATCCTCTTTTCTTTTTGTGTCTTTTTTTATTCCCTTATTAAACATCTCAAGCAATATCTCCAATTCACAAATGTGGTCTTTTAGCTTTTTTTCTTCGGTATACCCCTTTTTCCAAATTCCTAATTTCTCATCATAGAGTCTTTTTAATTTTCTTTCTACATCTTTTTTTGTATAATAACAATTAATATTGATTTTTTTATTTGTTTCAAAATATACTTTATAAAATTTTTCAGGATAATGTACTTTATACCATGCAAGTCTAAAAGCATTTTCTACATTAGTTATAGAATGAGATTTTGGAAATAAATATTTTATTTTTTCACAAGAATCTATATAATATGGAGGTATGTGATGCTTTTCTAGTATTTTTTTATATTCTTCCCATTTTGTTTGAAATTCTGCTTTTAAATCACTATAATCAAATATATCATTTGCTTTATATGCTTTTCCTTTTCTAATAAATTCTGTAATGTCATAAGCATTTTTTATATCAATGTCATTTTCCATTAAATAATTCATAACATCTGCTCTGTTAGAAACTAGCCTATCTATAGGTATGCCAGAATTTCTAATTAAATATTCTGCATTTTGAGTCCATGTTCCTGTTCCATGACTTAAAGCCGATACACAAACTAAATCATTAAAGTTCCTAATCTTCACTTGTTTTAACATATTAATCATAAAATCTGATGAAAAATCAAATACTCCTCTAGTATCTGCTTTTGCAAATAAATTTAAAGTATCTTTATCATTGAAATCAATATTTTGTGGGTTAATATTGGTTTCATCTTGTAATTTTTTTAAAAATGTAGGTAGATTCGTTCCTCGAATTTTTATTTCTTCTTTTACATTTTTTACTTCATCAAGTATTTTTTCTATTATTTCTTCTGAAATATATATTTCTATGTCAGGTTCCTTATCATATTTTATTCCTGCAAACATCTCAAATGGTAAATTATATTTTATAGGATTAAAGTCTGTAATTTCTAGTAAAAATGCTACAAAAGAATTTCCTACACTACCTCTTGTATATGATAAATATCCCATTTCTTTTGATTTTTTTGCTACTTCTGATGTTACTAAATATTTTATTTCAAAATTATTCTTTATTATAGAATCAAGTTCAAGTTTCAATCTTTCTTCTATGTCATAAGGTAAATTTTCTCCATAGATTGCTTTAACTTTTTTATAACATTTTTCTTTTATATATTTTGAAATTGTACTTTTATCTAATTTTTTTATTTCGTTTATATTTTGCATTTTATTACTCCTCCTTCATATCTATACTTTTCCAATTATTTTTTTCATTTTGAATATCTCTATCAGTAAAGCCTGCTTTTTTTAGTCCTTCTTCTGTATAAAAATCTGGCATGGCTTTGTTTATGCTTTCAATTCTAAATACATCATAGGCATGTATTAGAAGTTCAATATCTATTTCTCCTTTTAAATAGCTACTAATTGCTTTTAAAATTCTATTATTGCCTTCAATTTTTCCTTCATAATATTCAAAACAATCATAATCCCATTTATTATCATAAGTAAATTGTGCTTCATCATCATATAGATAATATCCATATCCCACCATATCAGAAGAATCAGAATTCCCCTTTTTTAAATATTCTTTTATATTTTCTCTCCAAGTAGATAGATAATCTAATACAAATATATCTCCATTATCACCATAATTAACCATTGATGGATTTTCAGAAATTAAAATATCGCCTTTTTTAAATGGCGTAGGCATATATACATATATATTATTAATGTCTAAATAGTCTTCATCTAAGTATCCTTCTTCATCTTCATATATTTTTATTAGTTTTGGATTTTTATTTATAACATTGTATTTAGCATAAATTATTTTATCTTTTTTGTTAAAAAATTTTTTTATTATAGTAAAGGAAATAGTATCATCATATTCATTTACATAGTTTAATACATCATCATATACATCTTTATATGTTCCTTTTAAATTTTTTGATATATGATAAGGACTAAAATCTTCTTTTTTTGTTGTTTTATTATATTCATACCATGTATAAGCACATCTTTCATCCTCTTTTATAAAATCCTCAGATAATTTTTTTAATCTATTAATCTCTTCTTGTATTAAAGTCTTTACACTATCATAATGCTTACAATTTATTCTTTCTATAACTTCCATATCTGGATAGTTATCAATTAAATCTTGATATTTGGTTATTTTTTCTTCTATATTCATTTCTTTATTTCTATACACTAAAACAGCAAGTTCTTCTGTATTAAATTCATATTTAATTTTTCTACAGTGATTTCTTATCGCTTTAGAGTTAATTAAATCATAATCATCTAATTTTCTTTCTTTTTTCATATCTTTATTTTTCCTTTAAATTCAATACTTTTTTATAATAATTACTTTTATTTTTATCTTCTTCTCTTAATGAAATTGTTCCATTCTTTAATTTTTCCCAAGTTTCTCTACTTATTTTGATTTCTTTTTTTATTATTTTTCTCAAAACATCTATTGGAGAATTTTCTTCAATAGATTCATCATATTCTGCAATTTGTTCTTCGTGAAATTCCCATGTATATATGCCTGGTGCATAATTATCATCTTTTATTTCCGACAATGCATAGGTATTTCTTAGATATTTCTGACCTTCTATTCTTCTAGGCAAAAATCTTACTACATAAATATCACTATATTCAGAATAATATTCATAAGATATATCTTCAAATTTACTATTCGGCTTAACAATTTTAACTAAATCTCCAACTTTAAACTTAGTTCCTGCATTTGGTAATAAATCTTTTGGTTTTAAATAAATACAACTTCGCCATTTTGTTTCTTTTTGGTTAGGTAAATATCTTATACATATATTTGTAATTTCTCCAGTATAATCTAATATAAACTCTTTATGTGTTGGTTCATAAATTAGTAGTTTTTCTATTTCTTCGCAAATATCTAATGTTTGATTAAATTCTTCAGCATAATCAATATCTTCTTCAATTATCCAAAAATCATAATCAATTTTTTCTTCTTTTAAAGCTTGTTTGATAGATTTATTTAAATCTTTACAGTAACTTTCTAATTCTTGATTTAGAAATTCTAGTCCATAGCATTTTGCTCTTTCAAAAGTATTAAAAATTTCTATATATTCATCTTCTGTTTCATCAATATTGTCATAGGTTTTTACCTGCAATAAATATGTTTTCATGAGTAAATTTCCTCCCTATAAGTCACAAAATTTTAAATATTTTGAAATCCAATTTTCTAAAATTTTTTCATATTCTTTACTTTCTTTTCCATATTTGACCATCACCTAAAAAATATAACTAATATATTTTTATTATACTAGTTATATATATTTTTTTTCAATCATTTTGGTCATAAAATGTATTATTTAAAGCCTCTTTGTCAATCATATTTCCTATTTTGATACATTCAATCTGTTTTATTAATTATTCCACATACAAAACTACAGTTGAATTTTTGCACCTAATGTGCTAAAATACTTAAGGGAAAGGACATAATATAATGAAAAGATTTGCAAAAAATGAAATAAATGAACTAGCAGATATACTAAAAAAAGATGGTGTAATTAGCGTTCCTACTGATACAGTATATGGTATCTGTTCACGTATGAGTTCAATAAAGGCACATAATAATCTAATGGTCGCTAAAAATCGTCCTACTAACAAATTATTTCCTATTATGTGCGCAGATGAAGAACAGATAAAAAGTATTGCAATAATAGATGAAAAAATAGAAAAAATGATTCGAAACTTTATGCCAGGTCCTATTACATTAATTTTAAAGAAAAGACCAGAACTTCCAGAATATATTAATAATGGTAGTTCAACGATTGCAGTAAGAATGGCTTCTTCAAAAACTCTTGAAGATTTAATACGAAAAACTGGAAGTCCTCTTTTTATGACAAGTGCTAATCAAAGTGGCAGTCCTGTTTGTACCAATTTAGATGAAATAGAAAAGTCTTGTCCTACTTTAGATGGAATGTTGGAAGGTAACGTATCATTTTGCAAAGGAAGTACAATTGTAGACTGTGTATCAAAACCTATAAAAATTATAAGAGAAGGTCCAATTTCACTAGACCAAATCCAAAGGGTAATAAAAAACTAATTCATAAAATATATATTCAAAATAAAAAAGAACTATTTTATTAATCTTTTAAAAATAGTTCTCTTTTTATTTTATTTTGGGACTTTCCTTTAATTTTATCATAAATTTAATTAAAATTGGACCCTATAATTATTCTAAAACATCCTTACCTAAAAAATAATCTTCAATATAATTCCATCTTTCTTCATCATTATTGAGTTCTACTATAAACTTTCTAAGAACTTCACAATCTCTGTCATGCTTTTCTACAGCTTTTTTTACTATATTATTTTTATATTCTATGCTATTTTCAGCTATTGCCTTTATTCTTGCAGGATCATTTATACGAATAAAGATTTCCGGATTTTGACCTCCATACATATCATATTGAATAATATTAAACATAGACAACAAGTTTAAAACCCTCGTTATATTTTTCATTTTATCTCTATCTGTTGTTTTGTATTTTTCAATTTTATTTGTATTTAAATTATTTAACTCCTTTATAATTTGACTTTTGTAGATTAATGCTTCTGATTTTTGCCTAAATGATGTATTTACTATTCTATATTTAACTATGTCTCCAATTGTTTTTGTAACATAAAATGGTCTCGAATATATATTGTTTTCATTGTCTTCTATACATCTAAAGTATCCATTTGCAATATTATCAGATATTACAGTATTTTTAAAAACGTCATTTAGTTTTTGCTTAAACTGCATAATAGTAAATTCACCTTGTTGTCTTTGTAAAATCGATAAAATGTCGTTTACCTTATTTATACAATCAAAAATTTTATCCCTAATACCCACAAATGTTTCTTCTTCATTTATCATTTGCATTGATATTTTCATTCTTGGATAAATAAATTCACTATATTCGCCAAGCACTTTTTCTTTTTCAGAATAAAATTGATATTTAAAAGATGCAAAAGACATTTTAGAAAACATATCTTCCCACATTCCTTTTAAATTTACACTATAAATATCTCCTATATCACTAACAACATAATTGCTTACTACCTCTTTGTTTCTGCCTTTAGATTCTAACTTTAAATATTTTCCATATTGGCTCTTTAGAATTTCATTCTCTATATCTGGAGAAATTACAATAAATGCACTTGTAAACATAGCCCTAGGTCGTGTAATAATAACTGGAATTTTATATTTTACATTTAAATCCTTTTCTATATTTAATAATGCTGTTTTTACATTATTTTCTAAATTTGCACTATCAGGAAAAACGCTTTGAAATGCCTGTGGGGTAATTAAATTATTTCTTCTATGAGTTCTTCTATAAATATTATTTAAAACTCTAATACATCCCTTAACATGACGATCTCTTATAGCTGACATACCAAATAATATCTTTGAATATCTTTCGTCCTTTAGATAATAGTCCATGTGCGCTATTCCAGTAATTTTTTCATCTCTAGCTACCCTACCAATCTCTTGAACATAATCATTTAAGTTTCCTGCCTCTGCATAATGATATACATGTTTTATGTCCTTTATATCTATACCCATTCCAAATGCTTTTGTTGCAAACATAGTATTTATTTCACCATTTTTATATTTAATTGCTGATTCTTTTCTTAAATCTCTATTTACTTGTCCTGTGTAAATTCCTATTTTTTCTCTACTTTTTTCATCAAATAATTCTGTAAACTCTTCCTCCATTTTATAAGCGTGTAATGCTATACTATTATAAGGAAAATATATTAATGATTTTTCATCGTTTGCCTGCCATTTTTCAATTCTCTCCCTCATATCTTTTGCTTTTCTTATGCTTGTTTCAGTAAAATTCAATTCTTCATTATTTCTATTGATATCAAAAGAAATATCGTTTCTTTTGACTTTTCCAATAAATTTTATTGGATCTCTTAAATATAAACTTTCTGCCATTTCACTAACACCATCATCTTTTCCTCCAAATACTGCTGTTGCGGTAAATGTACAGATTGGAAATTTGTATTTTCTAGAATTTAAGTCTAATACTCCATTTTTATATCTAAATCTTCTTAACTTTTCAATATATGTACCTAAATACCAATAATCTGGTCTAAAACCTTGTCCCCATGTTGTAACAATATGAGCCTCATCTACAATAATTGCAGAAATATCTCTTGACCCAATAATTGTTTCAATTGAATAAGAAAGCAATACTTCAGGACTTAAATATAAAATATCTATTTCACTATTATTAATTTTTTTTAAAATTTCTTCTTTATCAAATGGATTAATGTCTGAATTTAACCTTGCAGCTCTATAATAACCTCTTTTAATTAAATTTTCTACTTGATCATTCATAAGTTCAACTAATGGAGAAATTACAATTGTTAATGATCCATATTTTTTTGCAGCATAAACCGCTGGTATCTGAAACATTACTGACTTACCAGCTCCAGTTGGTGCTGTTACAAAAATATCTCTATAAAATGAATTATTATCATCTATATCACTTTTACTTTTTTCTATTTGTTCTACAATCTCATTTATTATTGTCTCTTGACTTATCTCTTCAATTTCATTTCCTTCAATTGGATTCTTATATATTTCTATGGTCTTAAATTTTTCAAAATTAGGAATTCCGATTTCTTCTTTCGCAATTTTAATATACGCTTCATGTCTTTCTTTTACCTTGTCATTATCTGTATATCTATAAACTTCATAACCGTTTTCAAGTAAAAAGCTTACCAAACTATCATACATTTCTATAGTTTGATTATTTTCTATATTAATACTAATTCCAATCTTTTTGTATTTTACACAGTTAATGATGTTTTCTAGATAAATTTCTATATTATTAGTTATTTCAAAGATATAATCAACATCAGAATTGATTTGTATTTTTATATCTTTTTTCTTATATCTTTTCTCAATTTTTATCGTTTTTTGATAATCATACTCATAATTATGATATTGAACATAGTATTCACCTTTTATATTATAAACATAGGAATATATTATATTTTCATCATCTTCTTTGCTGTCTAAATTTTGCATTTCTATTATGTGATTCATTTCTTCTTCGTTATAAAATTCTAAATGATATACATTATAATATTTATTATTTTCAATTACTTTTAATTCAACATTATATAATTCTGCTAAATCTATTATTGTTTTATAACACACCGCAAATTCTTCGTATGTTATCCATTTATCAACATTTTTTATTTCTTCTATATTTGCTGTAAATTGGGCTATTACATTTCTAGCTACATCCTTATTTATATCTAAAATTTTGATTTTTTCTTCAACATTATTAGAAATTAAACTACTATTTAAATTATTTTCCAAATACTCTTTTTCATAACCTTTATATATTATAAGCATTTTTTCTCCTTTTTTACTCTTGTTAATTTATTGAATTACCATATATTATATACAATTAAATTATTCTTTTCTTTATGTACTTCAATAATATTCTAACTTGCTTTTTATTCTTAATTTTTTTTATCATATCATAAAACTAAAATTTTGTCTTTATTTTCTATTATTATTTCTTACACTTTTTACAAAATCTCCCCTAAATTATCTCTACCTGCCGTTTGTTTTTCCTTGGTATATTTTCCCTCTTTTCAATTATAATCAGGATATTCATATCTAAAATATTTTTTCTAAAAAATATTTTAGATATAGTACTCTTTTATCAAAAATATATTATAATATTCCCATAATAATATATATTTTTAAAGAGAAAGGTTATTTACTATGATTGATTCAAAAGACGGGATAATAGGATTAATAATTGGAGATGCCATGGGTGTTCCCCTAGAATTTTGTATGAGAAAAAGATTAATGATAAATCCTACTACTGAGATGAAAGGGTATGGAAGTCATAATATGCCTAAAGGTTCTTGGTCTGATGATTCCTCTTTGACAATAGCTACTATTGATTCAATTATAAAAAATAATAAAATAGTATATCAAGATATAGCTACTAATTTTTTATTGTGGATGAAAGAAGCTAAATATACACCTACAGGTAAAGTATTTGATATTGGTAGGACCTGTTTAAGAGCAATTTCAAGATTTGAAGAAAATAAAGATTTAGCAGAAAAATGTGGTGGCAATAAAGTTTATGATAATGGAAATGGATCGCTAATGAGAATTTTACCAATAGCTTATTATTGCTATTCTAGAAAAATGCAGGAAAATGATATATATGAAATTGTAAAAAATGTTTCATCAATTACTCATAGACATGAAATAAGTATTATGGGTTGTTTTATTTATGTTCTATATTGTGTAGAATTATTATGTGGAAAAAATATTGAAGATGCATATAATTTCATACAAAAAATTAATTATACTAAATACTTTTCATTAGATACAATAACATGCTATGACCGAATTTTGAAAAATAACATAAAAGAATATTCCCTAGATAAAATAAATTCAACAGGATATGTAGTAGACACTTTAGAGGCTTCTTTATGGGTTTTATTAAATAATTCATCATATAACGATTCAATTATTAATGCAATAAATTTAGGAAATGATACCGATACAGTAGGTGCATGTACTGGAGGTTTTGCAGGGATATATTATGGATTTAATTCAATAAAAGAATCATGGAAAAAAGATTTATTAAAATATGAATATATAGAAAACTTATGTAATGATTTTAATAAAGTATTAAACAATGTTTAAAAGAAAAATAAAAGATTACCACATAATTTTAAAACGAAGTGTATAAGCTAAAATATAATAAGGAAAAAGGTTTCCTACCTTTTTCCTTATTATATGCTATATAAATATATTTTTCAAAAGATCTATAAATTACTTAAGATTTTTTATAATATATTTTATTTATATTTGTTTTATTGTACAAATTGTGTATCACTTGTTTCAACTACTAAATATACATTAAATTCTTCCATAGTTGGCATATCCTCAGGCAACACTATGTCAGGTAATTTCAAGGTATTACCTTGAACAGGAGTAGTCCAACAATAGAAACCAGTATCATCCATGACCCATTCATCTCCATTTATATATATTTGTTCACCATTTGGAAGAAATACTTTAAACCTGATATACGTATTTCCTTTATTTAAATTAAGACTTGTACTTAATGTTTTTGATTCTTCATCGTAACTTTGAGAATATTTTATATTATCTAATTGCCTAGTTATATCGTTCCAACTATAGTTAGCATTATATTCATTAAACTTAAAATGACTTCCAAGTAGATTTGAATGAACGGAATCACCTTGTTCCCCATCACAAGTGTAACTCATTTCTAATTTGTTTTCTTCTACTGCTCCTATATCTACATACTGCTCATCTGCAGTACAAGTCAATGCAGGTGGAACATATAATGCACTAACCGTCACCCCTTGACCTACTCCAATTCCGTCAGTTTTTATTGATTGTGATTCTCCAGTAATATATGAAGCAAATAGATTAGAATAAGTAAAATCATCTATATATTCATTACCTTGTATTCCATAAATAACAAAACTATTTTTAAGTTTGTCATTATAGTTATCTACTTTTGTAGTTATCTCAAGAGAACGTGAAATACGTTCCATATTGCAACCTCCCAAAGTAAACTCAAATCGCGAATCTATATTTTGTTGCCTTCCTAAAATGCTAGCTTCATAGTCTTCTATGCCTATCTCATAATCACCATCAACTGCTGGCACATGCAAACCATATAAAATCTTATTAAATTCAGAGCCATCTTGATATGCAAATAAAGGAGAATATATATAATCAATATAACTAAATGTATAAATATCTCCAATAAAATCTTCAAAAACTAAAAAGTATAATCCACTTGTACCAATTTCTATTTCATTGCCTGTGTGTTCTTTATTTTCCGTTTTCAAAGCACCACTATCAATACCATTAGCTATTGTTCTATATTGATAATATGTATTTAATGTCATTGTATCTCCAAATCCAAGCTTTTTTACATCTTCTGTTGGCTTAAATTTACTTGTATTTTTATCATATTCCGCAACCTTGTATACATCAATATCGAATCCTTCAAAATATTCTTCAACTTCTGGTTGATTTATTAGCAATGTGCAATTTGATACAGATTCAATCTTATCGCCTATTCCTTCTTCAAGTTGTAGTGTTTTGCCATCTTCTAGCTTAATTTCTACTGTATTTGTCTGTTCCTTTTTTACCGAAAATTGCAACATACTTGTTATATGGTAATTTTCTGGCACTTCCTTTGGTGTTAGATAATATGTTCCTGCATCAAGTTTTGTTTTTGCTTCTTGTCCATTTATACTTATAGTTTTAACTCTGTTTTTCATCTCACCGTCTTTGTATATGTATAATTCTGTATTTAAGCTAACTTCTGCATTTGAACCTGAAACAGCTTTAAATGTAACTTCTGTATCTCCTTCTTCCGTTGTTCCTTCTCCATTCATTGCTTCTATAATTTTATTTAGCTTTTCTGATTCATCCGCTTCTGCTTCTTTATATTTTTCTACAGCTGATTTCGCTCTTTGAAATAATCCATTTGAACTTAATGCCGATGTTAATGTTACTCCCGCTAATATTAGTAATATTATTATTGTTATTACTAATGCTACTAATGTGATTCCTTTTTCATTATAATTTAACCTTTTCATCTTTCGATTTTCTCCTCTTCCTTTTTTCTTACTATTTGCTTTTTTATATTTATTATTTATAAAATATTAATTTGATACATTATAAGGTTTTACTTCTATATGTTTTATTAAGTAAAAAGATTAATAAAAAAATATAAACTCTTGCAATTCATTTATTTAAATGATTTTACAAAAGTTTATGCTTAACTTTCTTTACGATTTTGTAATAATTTTTATATTTCTTTTACTTCTATAATTGACTTTATTTTGCTATATTTTATATATATTTATTTTTTATTAATCTTTTTAATTAATAATACTTTTATAAATTTTTAATAATATCAAAAAAACAAGTCACTATTTAACGCCAAACTTACATTATGTTGTAAAAAACTATACAACTTTATATAAAAAACATTCTCTATCATGAGAATTAATTATTCCTACTGCTTGCAAATAAGAATACATTATAGTAGTTCCAACAAAATTCATGCCTCTCCTTTTTAAATCTTTCGAAATTCTATCTGATAAATCTGAACTTGTTTTTCCTATTTCATAAATAATTTTATTGTTTGTAAATTTCCAAATATAATTTGCAAATGAGCCAAATTGGTTTTGTATTTCTTTAAATACTTTTGCATTATTTACTTGATTTATATATATTATAATTTTATTCTCTTTAATCTCAATGCATTTAATATAACTGTAATACTACTAATAACCATAGCTCCACTTGCAATCATTGGATTAATCCAAATTCCAAAATGCTTAAATATTCCCATTGCTATTGGTATCATTAAACAATTATAGAAAAAAGCCCAAAATAGATTTTGTTTAATATTTTGTACTGTTTTTTTACTTATTTTTATTAATCCTAAAATACATCTTAAATCATTTTTCATTAAAATTACATCTGATGAATCCATAGCAATATCAGTTCCACTATTTACACTTACTCCTATATCAGCACTCGCTAATGCTGGACTATCATTAATACCATCTCCGCACATCATTACATAATTATTTTTTGCTTTTAATTCTTTTATAGTTTTTGCTTTTTCTGATGGTAATACATTTGCAATTACTTTTGTTATTCCTATTTCTTTAGCTATTTTCTTTGCAGTTTCTTCATTATCTCCTGTAAGCATAATCGTTTTTATTTTATTTTTATTCAACAATTTTATTGTATCTACTGTATTTTCTCTTATAATATCATTAACTCCAATTAATGCTAATACATTATTTTCATCAGATATATAAACTATACTATTTCCATTTTTCGTAAGTTCTTCTTCCTGCTTTTTATATGAATTTTTAATATTATATTTTTCTAAAATTTTCGAATTTCCAATTATCAGCTTTTTATTATTTACTTTGCCTACAATTCCCAAGCCCGCTATATTTTCAAATTCTTTTATTTCTAATTTTTTTATTTTATTTTCTTCTAAATAGTTTTCAAAAGCCATTCCTATTGGGTGTGCCCCCTTGCTTTCCACACTTCCAACTAATTGCATAAGATCTTTTTCTTTTATGTCACTGTAATTTTGTACTTCAGCAATTTTTAGTGTTCCATAAGTTAGTGTTCCTGTTTTGTCAAAAACAATTGTATTTACTTTTTGTGCATTTTCTAAAATTTCACTTTTCTTTACTAATATTCCATTACTAGCACATACCCCTTCACTTACAACTATTGCAAGAGGTGTTGCTAATCCAAGACTGCAAGGACAAGCTACAACTAATATAGTTACAAATGTTGAAATAGCTTCACTAAAACTTTGACCTATTAATAAATATACTATAAATGTTAATATTGCAATCACTATTACTGTTGGAACAAAATATCCTGAAACCTTATCTGCAATCTTAGCTATTGGTGCCTTAGTATTACTTGCTTCAATTACCAATCTTACAATTTCTGAAATTGTTGATTCTCTACCAATTCTTTCTGCTTTATATTCTATATATCCATCAAAATTTAAACTTCCAGCTATTACTTTATTTCCTATTTTCTTTGATATAGGCTTACTTTCTCCGGTAATAAAAGATTCATCTAAATGTGCATTTCCTTCAATAATTTCACCATCTACTGCAATTTTTTCTCCAGGCTTTGATATTAATATGTCACCTTTTTTTATTTCATCTAAAGTTACTTCTTTTTCTACTCCATCTTTTTTTATAACAGCCTTTTCAGGTGTTATTTTTACTAATTTTTGTATAGCTTCTTTAGTCTTATCTTTACTAATTCCGTCAATGTATCTACCTAACTTTATAAAATAAATTACTATTGCTGATGATTCAAAATATAAATTCATTACATAGTCGTGATTTCCTTTTATTATCATTATCATGCTATATAAACTATATAAAAAACTACTGATTACTCCAATTCCAACTAATGTATCCATATTAGGAGTTTTATGAATTAGATTTTTGTAACCATTTTTCAAAATATCATATCCATATATAATAAATGCAACTGCTAATACAAGTAATGCAATACAGTAATTTATTGGATTAGTATGAGGATTTAAAAATTCTATAGTAGGCAAATTAATCATGTGTCCCATTGATATATACATTAAAATAATAGCTAACACAGAAAATATAATAAACTTTAATTTTTCTTTTTTATTCTTACCTTCAATTTTTATTTCTTTAAATTCGCCTAAACTTTCAAATCCTGCTTGCTTTACAAATTTTTCTATTTTAGCTTGATCTAATATTTTTTCGTCATATTCAACTGTAGCATTTGCCATGACAAGATTAACACTTGCATTAAATACTCCATTTTGTTTATTTAAGTATTTTTCAAGTCCATTTGAACAAGCACTACAAGTCATTCCACCAATAGACAAAATTATTTTTTTCATTTTGCTATCCTTCCTATTTCATAGATTTAATTAGGAAATTTTTTTGCTTATTCCTTTACTTCAAATCCAATATCTTCTATTTTTTCTTTTAAAACATTCGTGTCTAATTCTTCTTTTACACTAACTTTAACTATTCCAGCTGTGTGGTCTGCTACTACATTTTCTACTCCTTCTATTGTTTTTAGAGCATTTTGAACTCTATTTTCACATCCATTACATACCATTCCTTCTACTTTTAAAATTATTTCTTTCATTTTTACCAATTCCTTTCATATATATTTTTAGATTATTATAGGATAATCTATAAACCTTCGTTTATTCTTCCACTAAATTTTGGAATTTATTACTAAACTCTGGATTATGCTTTTTTAAATTAATTGGCTTTAAATTCTTATCTGTAAAACAATGTTTTGTCTCACCTATAAGAACTATTTTATCTGTCTTTTTATCATGCACTTCATATTTAACTGTCATTCTTACTCCATTATATTCTTTCATAGAAAGCTTCATTATAATTGTATCTCCAAATGTTACATGATATTTATAATCACAACTAACTCCAAGTGTTGGAATAGTTATGCCTTTTTCTTCTAGCACAGCGAATGGCATTTCTATATCTTCTAGCCAAGCATTTCTTGCCTCTTCCATATATCTAATATAATTAGAATGATGTACTACTCCCATTCTATCTGTTTCATAATAATTAATCTTTCTTTCAAATATATAACTCATTTTCAATAGTATAATTAATCTCAATTCTTAAATTTTATATTTAGAACTAAATTATTATATTTCCCTCCTTTCTATATAAAACATCAATTTTTAATTAAATTTTTTAAATAAAGATATTAACTCATCTATCACCTCTAAATTGCCATCTTGTAAATCCCTAGTTACACAACTATACAAATGATTTTCTAAAATGTGATTAGATAAACTTTTCACAGAATTTTCAATAGCTGATAATTGAACTAGAATGTCACTACAATAAGTATCTTGTTCAATCATCTTTTTTATTCCTTTTAGCTGTCCTTCAATTCTACTAATCCTATTATTAATTATCTTTTTTTCATCATCTCCTCGATGTGTTTTTTTATTACAACATTTTTCCATTTTCATCACCATTAATATTATATACCCTATAGGGGTATTTGTAAATACTAGGGTATATATTAATTTTTGTTGATTTTCTAGTACTTTACAACTTAAAAAAGTACATAGATAAATTCTATATACTTTTTTATTTTAAAATTTAAATTACACCCTTATTTTTTAACTCATTATTTATTTCCATCTTGCTTATTCCTTTCTTTTTTATAATTAAGATTATATTAATACAGCTTAATTATAGAATGTACTATATTTTCTTCTTTATTTTTTATAACTATTGTATAGACCCCATCTTCTACATATAAAAATGATTTAATGCTATCACCATACTTTATTTCCTTTTTAAAGGAAATTTCTACATTATTAAGCTCTTGTCCATCATAAATTTCTTCTGGTAATACCTCATACGCATAATTTAAGTAATTAAGATTATGAACATGTTTATTTATATCTAAATCTAGTCTCCTTATTTTATATTCATCTGTATTAACTATATCAGATTTTTGTTCTACTAATTTAGGTAAATCACTAATATTAAAAACAGATTCATCTCTAAATCCATGATATATTTCAGCTATATTTTCTGGCAATTTTGTAATTTTACCTGAAACATAATCAACAATACACCATTTTGAACTTGCAATTGCACATAATTCTCCTGCTTCATTAAACATTTTGAAGTCTCTAAGCGCATAAACTTTTGTAGATTGAGTTCTTCCCCATGTTTGTAAAGTTACTTTTTCATCTGCTGATGGTCTTTTTAATACTTGTAATTTCCAATTAAGCAATACCCATGTTTTATTTTCCTTTGCAAGTTCTTTAAAAGAGTATTTGCAATATCCGGAATGACTTCCTGCAATAGTTTCCATCATTGATAAAAAACTATAATTCGTCAAAACTTGATGTATTCCTGTTTGCGAAAATCCTGTTAAGTATGATTCTTCAAAAATGCTGTTTTCTAATTTCATTATATTAATTCTCGTATAATTTGTTATACGATTTCTCCCTTCTTCAAACTTTTTTATTATTATTTTGTTTTTATGAATTATATCACATTTTTTGTAAAAAATAGAAGTAATATCAAATTAATCTAAAAAAATTATATTCTAATACTTATGAAGAAACAGATAAAAAAGTTGCCAATATTTTTGATAATCTTATAAAAATAAATTAATTGTGACATAATCGTGACATAATTTGAAAATATAAAAAAAATTCTATTGACAATTAAAGTCCAAATATGTTATTATAAATACTGTTACAGATAAAAGTATCAGTAATATGGAGAGGTGGTCGAGTTGGTTTATGGCACCAGTCTTGAAAATTGGCGTAGGTTTATAGCCTACCGTGGGTTCGAATCCCACCCTCTCCGCCATTTTTTTATAATTATGTAGGTGTACCCAAGTGGTTGAAGGGGCGAGTTTGCTAAACTTGTAGGGTTCGTTTAGGGCCGCGGAGGTTCAAATCCTCTCACCTACGCCATAGAAATTTCAAAAAAATCACTCTAAAAAAATTCATTCATTTTTGTATATTATAAAATGAATGAATTTTTATTTTTTAAAACTAATTTATTACCATACCATTCTAATCTACATGCTTTATTCCTATGTTTTTTAAGTTATTTTTAACTTTTCTTTTATAGAAAAAGCTATTTAAATTTTGAATATAAATCGAATACATTCCTGCTCTATTTGCTCCCCATATATCAGAAATCCTATTATTTCCAATAACAGCAATCCTTGAAGGATCTAACTTCATCCTTTTTGCCATATCGAAAAATGGTTTTTTTAAAGGTTTAAAAGCTAATTTTTGTGTTGTCGTAATGTTTAAAGTTTTCAAGATTGTATTACTTACATGAGGATTATTACTCAAAACAGAGACTTTAAAGCCTGCATTTTTAGCTCTTTTTAGAAAATGTAAAGTATCAATTGAAACTCTCTTATTTACCCTTATAGTTCCATCAAAATCAAATATAAGCCCTTTTATATTTAAATCATCTTTTAAATAATCTATACTTATATCTGAAATTTTTGTGTAAGTTTCTTTGGGCGTAAAGTTTGCCATAAAGCCTCCTAAAAATTATTAATGTATTCTTATCTGATTATAATTATATCGCATTTCCACAATTATTGCAAAACCTTGCATCTTTAGGATTTAAATTTCCACAGTTTGGACACACTTTTTTATCATTATATTGTGATTCATTATTTTGAGCACTTGTTTGTGGTTCTTGATATTGTGGTTCATTGTTTTGAACATTTTCTTGTGGTGCTTGATATTGTGGTTCATTGTTTTGAACATTTTCTTGTGGTGCTTGATATTGTGGTTCATTGTTTTGAACACTTGCTTGTGGTGCTTGATATTGTGGTTCATTGTTTTGAACACTTGCTTGTGGCTCTTGATATTGTGGTGCATTATTTTGATTATTTACTTGTTGTTGATATGCTGGATTATTTTGTTGTTGTGCATAAGGATCATAAGTTTGAGAATTGGTTGGTTGGTTTTGCCATGGTCCTGATACTGCTCCATTCATAGCTCCTCCTGTTGCCATATTCATCATTCCTATTCCCATAAATCCATTTGCTGCACCATTTGCATTTTGTGCTGCATTTTCTACTGCATTTGCATATGCAGATGTCATTCTTCCTTGTTGCATATATGAGTTTGAACCTAATTCATATTCATTAATCTTTCTTTCTGAATCCTCATCTAATGATACTGATTCAACAGAGAAACTAATTAATTTTATTCCCCTTCTTCTTATTGGTTCGTCAAACACTCTTTCTTCCATCATTTGTTTCATCTCATCTGTTTGACTTGGCATTTCTAGAACGGGCACTTTATGTTCAGACGTTCCTAATTCATTTAAAACATTTTGGAAAGCTGCCATAACTTCACTTCTAATTTGTTCTATTACTGTAGATTTGTAATATATATCTGCTGTACCCGCAAGTTCTTGCATAAATACTGCTGGATTATCTATTTTAAATGTATATGTTCCATAGCAACGAACTTTTACACTTAAAGGTGACATTGAATTTGTCATCCTATTTTGAATTGGATGTGACCAATCTTGAAATGGTACTGGCGTAGCTGTACCAAATTTGTTATCCATTATTTCTTTTAAATTGAAATAAAACACTGCTTGTTGTTTAGATGTTGCTCCATCATATGTAAATCTAGTCCACATTTCCTTAAATGAATCCTTAAATTGTCCAGCAAAAAATGATGGCGAAGATGATGTATCAAATGTATATACTCCATCTTCTGCTGTTGCATCGATTACCTTTCCATTATCATATATAATTGCACATTGTCCTGGTGCTACAATAATTGTACTTCCATTAGATATAACTCCAGTTGGTGTTGTTTTTCTGACCATTAATATATCTCCGGTCATATCTTCACAACGGATTGCCTCCTTCCATTCATCATGTAATGTGCTTGATACTGCGCTTACTGCTGCTTTAATTAGTCCCATAATTTACCTCCTTAATTAATTTTTTCTACTTAAATTTGATAATACCCAACCATAATCATCCGTTGTAATTACACTGTTGCAATATTCACACCTTCCAGATGATGTTACTACTGTTGGTGCTCCACAATTTGGACAGTTTGTTGTATTTACTCCCTCTTCACCTTCTTGTGTCAAGGTTCCTGTTGTTCTTATAAATGTTAATGTATAAGTATGATAATATTCTTTATTCTTATCACCTTTTACCACTTGTTTAGTTTTTGCATCTATTATATAGTCTCCCATTCTTGAATTTAAATCGACTTTTAGTACATCATTTCCTCCATATTGTTCAAATGATATTAGATGTACCCAATTTACACATATTCTTTCCATTACATTTATTTGATTATTTCTTATGTATCCTTCTAACTGCATTTTATGTTGCTCAAATAACTCTTTAGATTCAAATGGTCTAATCTTTTCCCAATCTCTATCTGTCCATGCATTTTGCAATTTAACAAATACATCCCTTGCATAACTTTTAAATCTTTCTGCATTAAATCCTGGATCTATTTGTTTTATTCTATTTTCCCAATTATTATCTTGATACATATTACCCACTATATTATCAAAATTAATATTTTTTGATCCTTTATTTGATTTTTTCAAAACTTCTACAATTATAATAACAATTATTATTATAACTGGCGCCACAAATACAGTTCCAACACTACTTGAACCGCCACTATAACTATAATCAGAATCCCAGCTTGAACCAGAGTCCCAACTCGATCCACTATCCCAACTTGATCCAGAGTCATAATCTTCAAAACTTCCCACATCAGCTAATGATACATTTTGCATTATTGACATTGATAATAATATTGTTATTATTAGAAAAATCTTTTTTATCTTCATAATTTCCTCTTAAATTTTATATAAATATAATAAATTACAGCTTGTTTTATTACTATATATAATTTTTTACAATATAAAAAGGCATTATTAAAAATGCCCCTTTATTACATTTATAGATTATCTTCCTTTATTTCTCTTTTATAATTTCCTGAAACTAATTTTGGTATATATCTAAATATTCTATAAAGTGCAAGTTTTATTTTTTTACTCCAAATATATGTTTTTCTAAGTTTTCTTGGGTATTTCATCTCTTGTTCTTCAACAACTACAAGAGATACTGGAGCTTTTTCTATTTCAAAAGTATAATTATTTCCATTATTATTATCCCATTTATTTTCACTATCTCTAAAACATAAATTTAATGGTTCTTCACTATCTAGATTAATTTCTGCTTGGAATCCTAATTCTGTTTTTTCCATTTCAGTTTCAGTTAGCTTGTCCCAGTTGTTTCCAAAACCAAAATGTACGAAAACTTTTTCACTTTCATTCTGAAAAAGTTCACCTGTATATGAAATTTTTACTGTTGAATTTGAAATCAATTTATCTGTATTAAAAAATATATTCTTTACTAATTCCATAGTATTTTTAATTCCTTTCACTTTGCAAGATACAAAGCACTAAAAAATCTTTTATCCTTTGTATTTTTAGATAGATTTATTAATTTATATTATAGATTTTTATTACTTTTTATTCAACAATTTTGTCAAAATGTATCAAAAATGTAAAATTTGTAACATTATATTAAAAATTTCATCATTTATCTTCTGCTATACCGAGAATCTTTCCAATTATATTAAAGTTTGTATCTTTTGTAACAATAATGTCCTCAATTTCCTCTTTTTCTGCTCTCAATACAATATCCTTTCTTCTTATTATAAATTTTCTTACTATTAACTTTCCTTCATATTCGAAAATTCCTATATCCTTATTATTAAGAGGCGTATTCATTTCTACATAAACTATTGAACCTAATTTATATTTTGGACTCATATCATCATTATCTATCTTTAAAGCAAAAGTTGCCTGATTTAATTCTTTTGGGCATGATACAAATCCATCAATACTTGATATTATTGGAATCTGATCATACTTTATATGATTTTGAGCATAATATTCTTTTTGTTCACCGAGTTAATTCCTTATCATAAGTGTACATTAATGGTTGGTATGGCACGTCTAATGCTATACATAAAGTTTTTAATGCTTTATGGCTAGGATTTCTCTCGCCTTTTTCAATATGCGTTAAATGTCCTATATTTATATTTGTTACCTTAGCTAAATCTGTTTTTGATATTTTTTTATCTTTTCTTATTTTAGCTAATAAATCTCCTATCATAATTTTTTTGTATGAAAAAAATCATACTCTCCTCTTCTATAAATTTAGGTTTTGCAGATTTACCTATAAACCTTATTGTCAAACTAATTATATAGAACTTAAAAAAAAAAGTCTAGTATAATTGTAAAATAAATTTTGTTATGCTAATATAATTTTAGAAGAGAAATATATTTATAAAAAATCTGGTTTATAGGCAAAACCGTAAAAACCTAAATTTAAAAGGGATACTTCAAAAAATAATGAATAATAAAAAGAAATTATTAATAATCGGTATTTTACTTATATTGCTTGTTTTTATATCTATTATTTTTAGTATTGTAAATATGGGATATACAAAAATACATAAAAATATTTCCATTTCTAGTATTGATGTAGCTCATTTAGAAAAAAACGATGCTGAAGAAAAAATTAAAAAAAATTATAGAGAAAAACAAATTAACGGAATAGTTTTAAAACATAATGACTTTGAAATCAATCTTTCTTATGAACAACTTGGAATATCTCCTGATTTTGATTCTGCTCTCCAAAAAGCTTATGGAATTGGTAGAACCGGTAATATTATTACTAATAACTATGCTCTTATTTTTGTCAATTTTATAAAAAGAAATATTGATATTAATTTTAATATTAATGAAAAAAATCTTAACTTATGTATAGATGATGTTGAAAGTAAATTACCTGATTTAAAAATAGATGAAAGCTATTCAATTGAAGAAAATGAACTTATCATTTCTAAAGGAAAAGAAGGAGTTTCTGTCGAAAAAGAAAAACTAAAAAGCCTAATTATTGATAATATTGAAAATCTTACTTCTACTGATAACATAATAGAAATTCCTGTTTCTAATGAATTCCCTAAAGAGATAAACATTGAACAAATAGCAAATGAGATAAAAAAAGCCCCACAAGATGCATATTTAAGTAAAGATCCTCTTGAAGTTCATGCAGATGAAGATGGAATTGAATTAGGAATATCAATAGATGAGGCAAAGCAAATTTTAGAAGAAGATAAGGATGAATATGTACTGCCCCTAACTATAACGAAGGCTAGTACTACAGTTTTAGATTTAGGTGAAAATGCCTTTCCAAATTTACTTGCAACTTACACTACTAATTACGATGCAAGTAATGTAAATAGAGATAATAATTTAGTTTTAGCATCAAAAAAATTGAATGGCACTATTGTAAATCCTGGAGAAGAATTTTCATATAATAAAACTATCGGAAAAAGAACCATTGAAGAGGGTTATAAAGACGCAAAAGCTTATGCTGGTGGAAAAGTTGTGCTTTCAGTTGGAGGTGGAATTTGTCAATTATCATCTACTTTATATAACAGCGTTTTACTAGCAAACTTAGATGTTACTGAAAGACATAACCATTATTTTAAAACGTCATATGTTCCTGAAGGTCAAGATGCAACTGTCTCTTGGGGATCAGTGGATTTTAAATTTAAAAATAACAGAAAATATCCAATAAAAATTGAAGCAAATGTTGGCGAAGGAGTCGCAACCGTTAATATTTATGGTATAAAAGAAGATGATGACTACACTGTAATTATTGATTCACATGTTACAAGTATTATTGAAAGTAAAACAGAATATCAGACAGACTATACTCTTGCAAAAGGTACAGAAGTTGTTAAACAATCAGGTGAGAATGGTTGTAAGAGTGAAACTTACAAAACTTTATTAAAAAAAGGTATTGTCGTTTCTAAAACATTAATTTCTTCTGATACTTACAATGCTTTACCAACAATTATTTCAAGAAATAAATAAAATTTTTTATGTTGTAATTACAAAATATAATAATTGATTACTATGTAATTAGTTATTATATTTTTTTATATTAAGTGTAAATTTACAATATCTACAAATAATAATACAAAAATTTAAAGAGGTTAAGTTTGAAAAATAATATAGGAAATTCCACATAACAAATAAAACCCCTAAAAAAGCGGTTTAAAAAAATTAAATAT
>CANPZY010000023.1 GCA_947588945.1 uncultured Clostridia bacterium | reverse complement strand
CCATTTAATTAATAGAATTTACTACCGCTTTATTGGTTTCTCAAAAGATTCATTGTTTATTTTTCAATGTACTTTATTGTTCGACTTTATGTTTATTTTTACGTCGAACGTTTTTTATTATACTATGCCCAATTATAAAAGTCAACACTTTTTTTAAATTTTTTTGAGCAAAAAATAAAGAATTAGTTTTTAAGCATTTTTTTCTACTTTGTGAATTAACTAATCTCTTCTGTACAATTATTATAATACCACTTTTATGATTATTAGTCAAGTGTTTTTTTACAAATACTTTTTATTTTATTAAAATTTTTGTAACATAAAATAATGTAACTTCTTCTTCTAATATTTTATAACTTTATTTTCTTTATGCAAAATCTGAATATAGTTTTTCTTTTTTGGAAATAATAATCTTGCTATACATATTAAATAGTTAGTACTATTTAATTATTTATATTGAAAGTGAGGGCTCTTATTTGATTAACAAGGTAGAAATTTGCGGAATTAATACTTCAAAATTACCTGTGCTATCAAATGAAGAAAAAAATGAACTCTTAAAGAAAATAAAAAATGGTGACTTAGAGGCAAGGCAGAAATTTATTAATTGCAATTTAAAATTAGTTTTAAGTGTTATAAAAAAATTTAAATCTAGAAATGAAAATGCTGACGATCTATTTCAAGTTGGTTGCATTGGTCTTATTAAAGCTATCGACAATTTTGATTTATCTCAAAATGTTCAATTTTCAACCTATGCAGTTCCTATGATTATTGGAGAAATTAGAAGATATTTAAGAGATAATAATCCCATTAGAGTTAGTAGGTCGACTAGAGATTTAGCTTATAAGGCTTTGATGATTAAAGATAAATATTTAAAAGAAACTCAAACAGAACCTACAATTGAGCAAATTGCTAAAGAACTTGGTGTCGAAAAAGAAGAAATTGCATTTAGTTTAGATGCTATTCAAGATCCTGTTTCTTTGCAAGAATCAGTATCTAATAATGATACAGATAATTTATTTATTATTGACCAGATTAGTGATAAAAAAAATACTGATGAACGTTGGACAGATGAAATTGCTATTGCTGAAGCTATGAAAAAATTAACTGATAAAGAAATGACTATTATAAAAAAACGTTTTTTTGATTGTAAAACTCAAATGGAAGTTGCTGATGAAATTGGTATTTCTCAGGCACAAGTTTCACGATTAGAGAAAAGTGCAATTAATCACATAAAAAGATCATATAATTAATATATTATATTAGGAAGATTTTATTCTTTAGAAACTTTTTATAAAATTAATTATTTCAATTTCTTCCTGAAAGGAATTAATTTTTATGGCTCAAAAGGGTATGGATTTTAGACATAAAGAAGTTATAAATATTACTGATGGTAAAAGATTAGGCTATGTCCAAGATGTATGTGCTGATTTAAAAACAGGTAACATTACTTCTATTATTGTACCAGGAAGTTCAAAAGCTTTTAGCTTTTTTTCGTCAAGTAATGATATTGTAATTAATTGGGACAAAATCCGCTGTATTGGTGATAATGTAATTCTTGTTGAAATTTAATAAAAAAATAGTACACAAAATGTACTATTTTCTTATTTTTTATAATTGATATCCACAACTTGTGCAAATTTGATTATCTATTGGATTCATTTCTCCACATCTTTTGCACATTTTAACACGTCCTGTTTTTTTTGATTCTTGTTGAGGCATCGCATTTTGTTCTGATTGTAATACATCATAATTATAAGAAGTTTGTTCTATTGTTTCTGGTTGTGATTCAGTATAATTATATGATGATGATTCTGTTGGTTGTGCTACTGTTTCTGGCTCTGGTTGTGGCTCGCTATAATTATATGATAATGGTTCTGTTGGCTGTGCTACTGTTTCTGGCTCTGGTTGTGGCTCGCTATAATTATATGATAATGGTTCCGTTGGCTGTGCTACTGTTTCTGGCTCTGGTTGTGGTTCGTTATAATTATATGATAATGGTTCTGTTGGTTGTGCTACTGTTTCTGGCTCTGGTTGTGGTTCGTTATAATTATATGATAATGGTTCTGTTGGTTGTGCTACTGTTTCTGGCTCTGGTTGTGGTTCACTATAGTTATACGATAAATTTTCTTTTTCTTCATTTTCCATATTATTTTTCTCACTTTCATTTGTTAAATTATTTGTATCAATAGACATATTATATTCTTTTTGTTGATTTGTCAATTCCTGCATAAACGCATCATAATATTTATTAAGTTCTTTTTCACTATTTTCTAGCTTTTCAAACATTTCTGCCATAGTTAAATTTTTTGTATCATCTATCTCATTAATATTATTTTCTTTAATATCATCATTTCCAATTATTTCATCAGTATCATTTTTATTTATATCATTATTTTCAATTATTTCATTATCACCATTTTTATTCATATCATTATTTTCAATTATTTCATTATCATCATTTTTATTTATTTCATTATTTCCATTTATTCCATTATCATTATTTTCAATTTCATTGTTAACCATATTCTTATTCTCCTGTTTAACTATCTTATTATCTTCTTTTTCTAATTCTTTCGTTTCCTCTATTATGTTATTTAATTTCTTATCTACTAAATTTTTAGTATTTTGATTCAAATTTCCATTTTTTCCAATTGATTTTCTAATTTGTAAATATATATCATCTTCTGGTTTTATTTCTTTTCTAGAATTATTTTCCTTATTTTTACTCTTTAATTTTTTTATTTTTTTTCTTTCATTCTTTTCTTTTAATTTTTTCTCTTTTTCATTTTCCTGAACTTCTATCTCATATTGATAAAATAGCTTATAATTAAATAATTGTTCTTTTAACATTTGATTTTTATTTTTTAATTTTTGCTTTTTTATATAATCTATCAATAATTTTAATATTAACAAAATAAAAAATATAATAATTATACTTCCACTTATTGTTATTCCATACGTTATAATTTTATTATATTCTATTTCATTATTAAAATTCAACTCTATATTATTAATAATATTATTATTTTCTAAATAATTTTCACTCATCATTTCATAAGAGCTATAATATTGTTTTTTCTGTATATTGTAAGTTTCAGTATTTATTAATATTTTATAAAATTTTGATATTATTATCAATAATATTATTAATACTATCAATTTTATTACATCATTTTTCTTCATTTATTTTGTTTTTCCCTTTTATTGAATAGTATAATAATTCTTATTCTATTATACAGTACAGGCGTATTTTAGTCAATTGATTTACATAAATTTATTTCAAAAGACTCCCATAAATATGAGAGTCTTTTACCTTTTTTTCTTATTTCTTATTCCTACAATATAATCAAAATATTCTGTTGCTCTACTTAGTTCTATCATGTCCGTTATATCTTTTAAACTTCTTTCAATAAGTCTTTCTACAACTTCATCAGATACTATATTTTCTGTGATAGACCGTTCTAATATTTTTCTTGTAATTTTATCTGATTCGATGTTGTATTTAATAGTAAATTCATGAATAGAATAATCAAAATTTCCTGCAACATCATTTGCAATTCTATATATTGTCGCTTCAGAAAAACTATTTAGTGATAATTCTCTTCTCCTTTTTATAATTTCTTTATGGTGTAATATAGAATTTACTCCTGATACTTGTATTTTTTTTCTTTGATTAAAAATTGATTTTTCTAAAACTTTGTCGCAAACTTTTTTAGAAACAAGAGACATTATAATAGCATAATCCATCAGATCTCTTAAACCTTTTATAGTTAAATTGTTTTCTTCTGCAATAACTGATTGAGAATATATTAATTCACTATTAGCATACAGTTCAGTTACTTTTTTAGCAAAATCATTCAATTCAGCAAGACTTTTTTCTTTACTCAATTGTTTAAAAGTCCGTTTATTTTCTGCCATACTCTATCCCTCCTATTAGTTAATAAGGCTGATATAACAACAGTTTCATGAATAAGTTATATCATAAAATTTATGTTTTGTCTATCCTGTTTTACTAAGTATTTCTTTTTTCATTTTTCCTATTATTTTCTTTTCAAGTCTTGATATATAACTTTGAGATATTCCAAGCATATCAGCTACTTCTTTTTGTGTTTTTTCACAGCCGGTTGTAAATCCAAATCTGAGTTCCATTATATTCTTTTCTCTCTTATTTAACTTTAATATTGAAGCCTTTAATAGTTTTTGGTCTACTTCATCTTCTAGTTTTCTATATATAACATCTTCTTCGGTTCCTAATATATCAGATAACAATAATTCGTTTCCATCACTGTCTTGATTAAGTGGTTCGTCTATCGAAATTTCACTTTTTATTCTATTGCTTCTTCTTAAATACATTAATATTTCATTTTCAATACATCTTGATGCATATGTAGCTAACTTTATTTTCTTTTCCATATTAAATGTATTTATTGCTTTCATTAAACCTATTGTACCTATTGAAACTAAATCTTCTATTCCAACTCCTGTATTTTCAAATTTTTTTGCTATATATACAACTAATCTCAAATTATGTTCTACTAACTTTTTCTTTGCTCTTTCATCCCCATTACTTAAATTTATTATTTCTTTTTCCTCTTCTTCTTGCTCTAAGGGAGCTGGCAAGTCATCGCTACCTCCTACATAAAATATTTTATCTATATCTTCTATACTCAAATCTTTATTAAACGCTTTGTTTAACATTTGTAATAGTTTCATTTTCTTTGCCTCCTTCTAATAATTCTAAACCAATTAAAGCAGAATAATTTTTACTAATTTTTTTATTATAAATTCCGTACAATTACATTTGATGTTTTTACAACATTTTCGCCTTGTTTTATTTGTACAAACTCTGGTTTTATTCCAATTAACATCCCATTTTGCTTTCCTATTGATTTAAAAGGTATTAATCTAATTTTAAGTTTCTCATCACCTCCTATTAAATTTTTTGTATCTATAATTTTTTCCATAGCAGAATTTTCTACTATTATTACTGGCTTTTGTGAAATTGGATCTTTTAATGTATTTCCAGAATCAATATATCCTTTCATTTTTACTTTCTGCTTATTTACCATTATTTCTAAATCACATAATAAATCTTTTAACTTCATCTGTCTTTTATTCATGCTAAATGAATACTGTATTATCAAAAATCCCACTGCCCCTGCTATCAATGTCATTTTCATTGGATATGTTCCTACAAGCACACCATTTTCAAAAGAAACATTTTGAGGAGACACCAAATAAAGCAATGCTAAAGCACATCCTCCTATTACAAATGAGGTTAGATAAAATAATAATAAGTTTTTGCATATTTGTTTTATATTTTGATTATTAAATGCAACATAAATCATGATTATTGAAAGTAATACCTTCATAAACAATGTTGAATATATTGGAATAATATTTAAATAGCTTATTACTGCATATCCTGCTCCTAGTATGCTTGAAATAATCAATTTAAAATTTTTCATTTTTCTTTTTTGAATAAATCCTGTCGCATATAATATTATGTAATTCATTAAAGTATTCTCTAAAAATACTATATCTAAATAAATAGTCATGCTTTTTATTTTAGTATCTTTAAATTAAAAAAACTGTCTATTTTTGCAATGCATAATAAAAAAAGACTTGCCTTTTTAGACAAATCCTTTCTTATTTTTACTTTATACTTTAAACTTTTCTATTTATTGATTTTTAATTTAGTATATAATAAAAAAATAATTAATTTGAAGTATCGCGCAGCGACCAAGCGAAGCGCGAATGGAGCGAAAAGTGTTTATCACTTTTCTGCGACAGCAAGATACGAAAATTAATTATTTTTTTATTATTGTAAAATTTAAAAAAAATATAATTAATTTGTATTATCGTGCAACGACCAAGCGAAGCGCGAATGGTATAGTAGTATGATACGAAAATTAATTATATTTTTTATTTATATGTATTTATTAATATTTTATTTTCCTAAATTTTTATTCTTTTTTAAGAATGGAGGAATATCTATATCAAGTCCATCATTACTTGGTACTGGAGTGGTTTGATTCTTTATCCAAGCTTTTCCACCACTAACTATGCTTGTTTCTTTAGTTCCAGGTTCTTTATCAAATCCTGTTGCAATAACTGTTATGCAGATATCTTCATCTAAACTCTTATCAACTACTGCACCAAAGATTATGTTAGCTTCTGGATCAACACTTCTTTGTACTAATTCAGCTGCTGTATTTACTTCATGTAGTCCAAGATTTTCTCCACCTGTTACATTAATAATAACTCCTCTTGCTCCTTCTATTGTCGTTTCTAGTAATGGGCTTTGAATAGCTTGTTTTGCTGCATCTTCTGCTCTATTTTCTCCAGATGCTCTACCGATTCCCATATGTGCCATACCAGTATTTAGCATTACTGCTTTAACATCTGCAAAGTCTAGATTTACTAATCCTGGTATTTTTATTAAGTCTGAAATTCCTTGAACACCTTGTCTTAATATATCATCTGCCATTTTGAATGCTTCTAGCATTGTTGTTTTTCTATCAATAATTTGTAGTAATTTATCGTTTGGTATTACTACTAATGTATCTACTTTTCCTTTTAGGCTTTCAATTCCACGTTCTGCTTGTGTAAGTCTTTTCTTTCCTTCAAATGTAAATGGTTTTGTAACTACTGCTATTGTTAATATTCCCATTTCTTTTGCTATTGATGCTACTATTGGTGCTGCTCCAGTTCCTGTTCCACCACCCATACCAGATGTAACAAATACCATGTCAGCTCCTCTTATTGCTTCTGATATTTCTGATTTACTTTCTTCTGCTGCTTGAGCTCCTATATCTGGGTTAGCTCCAGCTCCTAGACCTCTTGTAATTTTTTCTCCTATTTGAATTTTTGTCTTTGCTTTTGATAACATCAAAGCTTGCTTGTCAGTATTTATAGAAACAAATTCAACTCCTTCTATTCCAGAATCAACCATTCTATTTACTGCATTATTTCCTGCTCCACCTACACCGATTACTTTAATTACAGCTGTTTCATCTGTATTAAGACTTTCATCATAGTTATTATTATCTAACAACATAACGTTTTCCTCCTAAATTTTATACATTTTATTATTTTATTCATTATTGT
The DNA here is from genome assembly GCA_947588945.1 of uncultured Clostridia bacterium. Classification (GTDB taxonomy): domain Bacteria; phylum Bacillota; class Clostridia; order TANB77; family CAG-508; genus CAG-793. The sequence goes on along the minus strand of CANPZY010000023.1, from coordinate 20,214 downwards.
TTTTTAACTTTATTTTAGCTGATTTATCAAAATTTCTTATATTTATCTAAAATTTAATTTTAAGAATAAAAGAAGTCTTTTATTTTTTCAAGTAATACTTTGAAAAATCCTTCATCTGAATTGATGTCTAAACTGCTTGATACTGTTTTTGCAAATGGTCTTGTTGCAATATATCTAACTAGTGCAAAAGCAGTTGTATAACAAGGCTTCACAATTCCTGTCGTTTTACTTGATGCCATTTTAACTGGAATATTTAATGTAATTTTTCCTACTACATCGCTTTTGCTTATATTAGTGATGCCTTGTCCTGTTAATATTACGTTATTTATATTTTGCTTTATTCCTTCGTTAGTTATTTCTTTATTTACTAACTCAAATATCTGCTCAATTCTTGCTTCTATTATTTCTACTATATTTGAACTTTTTACTATTTTGTTTCCATCTTTTACTGTATTTAATACAATTTCCGCATCATTATCTATATATGATTTTAAAGCTAGTCCATACTGTCTTTTTAATTTTTCTGCTTCTTCATGTGATATATTTAATACAAGTTCTATATCATTTGTAATATTATCTCCTCCTATTGGAAGTGCACTTGTATAAACAAATTTATCACCTTCAAATACACCTATATCAGTATGCTCAGCTCCTATATCTAGCAACATTATGTAATCTTTTTGATCACTTTCTTCTAAAATAAGATTTTTTTCTGCTAAAGTAATTGGTACCATTCCATCTATATCAATGTCTACTTTTCTGAATATATTAGAAATGGTTTTTATATAGTCTTTATCTCCAAAAATGATTTGTGCATTTAAAGTAAATTTTGAACTAAAGGCTCCAATTGGGTCATCAGTCTTTTTTCCATCATCTAGTATAAAATCATTTGTTACTATATCTATTATTTGATTTCCTTCAGGCACTTCTACATCCTTTGCTTGCATTAAAGCATTTGATACATCTCTATAGGATATTCCTGAATATTTATCTTTAGCTTCCTTTGTAACACTGTTTTGTACTATAGTCACATATTTTCCCGGAATTGTTATGTATGCAGAATTTATCTTCATATTCATTTCTTTTTCTGCTTCTTTTACAACATTAGAAATAGATTGTGCTAATGCAGTTTCATCAACTATTTTTCCCTTTTTTATGCCACTACTTTGTTTACTGGTGTTACAAATGACTTCTATTTGATTAAAATTATTGACTTCACCGACAACTAGACTGATTTTAGATGCGCCTATGTCGATGCCTACAATGATATCTCCTATAGCCAAAGTGATTTACCCCCAGTCCTATTTCTTTTTTACTTGCTTAAGAATATAATATTTTTTTTTAAAAGTCAATAGAATTAGAAATATTTTTGTAACATTTGTAACTATTCTGTCACATTGTTTTTCTTTTCTAATTTTTTTGATACTTTGCTTAGCCAATACCTTCTTATTATGCCTAAATTATTGAACATTCTTCCTACAAATACAACTATTGCTGCTAGATAAATGTCCACATTTAGCCTTTGTCCTAAATATGTTAGAAGCATAGCTATTATTGCATTTACAAAAAATCCTGAGATGAATACTTTTAAATCAAAATTCTTTTTTATATTTGATGCTATTCCACCAAAAACTGAGTCTAATGATGCAACAATTGCTATTGCTAAATATTTTGATGCACTGTAAGGTATTGTTGGTATAAAACTTCCTAATACAACTCCTAATAAACTTCCTATTATAATAGTTAAAATTGCCATATTAAAATCCATTCCTTTCTTATTTTATTTGCAATTCAATTATATTCTTTTAAAAAACATAAAAATTAATTTTCCTTCATATTTCCTGCTGTAATTTCTTTTGCATATTTATATATTAAAATATTATCTGATTCTTCAACTGTTATATCTAGATAGTTTGCTTTCATCAAATCAACATAACCACTATTTTTTAGATTTAATGTACTCATTAGATATGACTTATCTCCAATTGCTTTTATTGTATATGGAGAGTTAATTCTTTGATCTGCATTCATTACTATGAAGCTATTATTTATTGCACATATTTCTGTTAAATTAATTACTCTATTATCATTTATAGAAATTGCTTCAGCTCCTGCATATTTAAGTTCATTTACTAATGTTATTAAGTCACTTGCTGTATATGTTGCCTCATCTGTGTCTTTTAATGTAATTATAACACCTTCCCCTTCGACATCTGTTAGTCCTAATAATGCATTAGAATCATTTAGTTCTTTGTCAAGCAATTCTGTTGATTCTTTATTTTCAGAAATTGTTGATATGTATTCAGAAATTGTATTTTTATTTTCTTCATATTGTGCCATTGTTTCTTCATATTTTGATTTATATGAAGCAATTTGTGTACTTAATTCATCACTCCTTAAACTTTCTAAATCAGTTTCTTGTGACTTATCTATCGTCTTAAATTGTACAAACATACAACTTACTAATAAACAACTCATTATTCCCATTATTATGGAAAATATGATTTTCTCTCTTTTTTGTTTAACATCATTTTTCATTATAAATTCTGTTCCTTTCTGACTCAGATTTTCATTTTCAATCATTCAGCATCTTTCATATATTTTCTTGTTAGTGCACCATTGTATTTATTAATTTGAATATTATTTTCTTTTCTAACTGAGATTGATAAATTATTTAATCTAAGCAATTGAAGTATTCCCCCTGCTCTCTCTACTGCACCATAAAGCATTTCCTGTTGACCTATTGCTTTTATTACACATGGAGAGCCTATTTTTTCACCATTAACTAAAATTACATTTCCTGCACACATAATATAAGTTGAGTTTACTATTCTTTGTCCATTTATTTCTATTGCCTCTGCACCTGCATTTGCAAGTTCATTTATTATTTCTCTTAAATTCCCATCATGTATAAGAAGGCTACTTGCATCAGCATATTGAGATGAGGTCTTAGCATCTGCCATCTCAATAACAATACCATTTCCTTTAACATTAGTTAATCCAAGTAAAACATTATTTTGTTTTAACTGCTTCGTTTTTTCTTCCGAATCGCTCGCATTTGTAGTCGCATTTTCTCTAATAGTATCAAGTTGTTTGCTTGATATCTCCAATTGTTTTACAGCTTTATCATATTTTTCTTTCCATTGTAAAAGATTGTCCTTTAATTCTTGATTTGCAAAATTTTGTTTCACCACTGAATCTTCCATTGTCATTGTTCTTATTTGCAATGTTAAAGATGTGGCTAAAACAAAACATACTATTCCTAAAGCTATTCCTATGCTTTTACTTTTCATTGCTTTCTCTCCTTGCAAAATATTTTTATAATAAATTATATTTCCTATCTTATATATTAATTATATCTCATATATGGAAACTTATTTTTAAAATCTACATCTAAAAATATAATTCCTGATGAATCCTTTGCCTTTTCTAGTATTGATTGTAAATACATCATTTTTGTATCTAATTTCTCAGTTGTTCCTACATTTACTATTTTATTTTCATTTTGTATATATAAAACATAATTACTATTATCTGATATATTTATTGACGTTATTTTTTCTTTTATAGAATAATTCTCTGCTATATTTAATATATTTAATACATCATGTATATTTTCTATATCTTCATTACATAGACTATTTCCTGGTTTAATATTTTCTTCTAGAGTTTTATATCCTATTAATTTAGGTTTACCTTCTAATATATTTGATGATAATTCTATTATATATCCTTGTGAATCTATAAATGTATATGCTCCTCCAAATTCAATATAAAATTCTGGTTTTCTTTCTTCTACTGTTATTACTATTGTGGATGGCAATTTTCTCGATACTTTCACTTCTTCAATATATTTATTTTCTTTTATATTTTCAGCAATTTCTTTGCTTCTCATCTTATATAAATTAGTTCCTTTTTCTATTCTTGATAAGCTAATAATTTCATTACTTGAAATCTGCTCATTTCCTTTTACTGAAATTGCTGTTATATTGAATATAGGTGATAATAAAAATAAAGTTATAGCAGTTATACAAAGTATAATTACAAATAAAATGCTTGCTATTTTTTTTAATTTTTTTCTTTTTTCTTGCTTTTTATAGTTTAAATTTTTATTATTTTCTTTTATTTGTTTACTTAAATTTTTATTGTCATTTTTTATTTGCTTACTTGACTTCTTGTTGTTATCTTTTATCTGTCTGTTCAATTTTTTATTATTTGTATTTAATTGCTTGTCCTTTTTTCTTCTTTCATTTGAGGCACCTTTCTTTATAGGTGCCTTAGCTTTCTTTTGCATTTAAACCACCTTTTCTATTTTTATATTCGCGCCTAATTTTTGTAATTTATTTTCTAAATTTTCATAACCTCTTAAAATATATTCTATATTTTCTACTCGAGTTTTACCTTCTGCTGATAATCCTGCTAAAACTAATGCTGCCCCTCCACGTAAGTCTGCACTGCTTACTGTTTCACCTTTTAATTTAGTTTTTCCTGTTATTTCTATAGTGTTTTCTTTTTCATTTATTTTTATATTTGCTCCCATTTTCTTTAGATCTAATGCATACTTAAATCTATTTTCAAAAATATTTTCTTTTATTATTGATGTTCCTTCTGCTTTTGTTAGCACCGCTCCTATTATTGGTTGCATATCTGTTGGAAATCCCGGATATGGCGTTGTTTCTATATTTACACTATGAAGTTGCTTTGGAGATTTTAGTGTAATTGTATTTCTTCCTATTTTAATATCACAACCCATTTCTTTAAGTTTATATAATACATTTAATAAGTATTCTGGATTAGCATTTTCAACTTTTACTGTACCACCTGTAATTGCTGCTGCACATAAAAGAGTTCCAGTTTCAATTCTATCATTCATTATTTTATAATCTGCTTTATGAAGTTTATTTACTCCACATATTGTTATTCTGCTAGTTCCTGCCCCATATATTCTTGCTCCCATTTTATTTAAGCACTTTGCTAAATCCTGTATTTCTGGTTCTTTTGCTGCATTAATAATATGTGTTACTCCCTTGCAATAAACAGAAGCTAGTATTATATTTTCGGTTGCTCCAACACTAGGAAAATCAAGCCTTATTTTTGCTCCAATCATTTCTTTTTTTGCTCTGCAATGTATGTAGTCCTCTTTTTCTTCTATCTCTACTCCTAAATCTTTAAAAGCTTTTAAGTGTAAATCTATAGGTCTTTTTCCTATATTACACCCTCCTGGATAAGAAAAAGTTGCTTCTTTAAACCTTCCTAAAATTGCTCCTGCAAGAATTACTGTTGAACGTAATTTATGCATTAATTCTTTTGGTATGGTTTTATTGTGCATATATTTGCTTGATATAACAATTTTACCACTATCTGTTGTTATTTTGCAACCTAACATTTTAAGTATTTTTAAGGTTATTCTAGTATCTTCTATATCTGGAATATTATAAAATGTTACTGGCTCAGGATTAAGTATTGCAGTAGCTATTATCGGAAGCGCTGCGTTTTTTGATCCAGATGCCTTGACCGTACCTTCTATCTTGCAATTTCCTTCTATTACATAACTTAGCATACTATATCTCCTTTCTAACTGATATATAGTATGTTAAGTTTACTTTTATTGTTACTTTATTCTTATATTCTAATATCTCTATTAATTATTTTTCATGTTTTTAAGCATTTTTATTGGTTATTTTTTCATGCTTTTAAACACTCCTATTAATTATTTTTTATGTCTTTAAGCATTTCTATTGGTTATTTTTTTATGTTTTTAAACATTTCCAAACTTTTTTATTCTTTCTGTTTCATTGTTTGATAAATCTTTTATAAACTTACTAAATCCATCTATATCGTTATTTTTCAAGAGTTCAAAATATTTTACTCTATCTTCTTTTGCAATAACGATTGGAGAAATGTTATTTTTTATAAGTTCATAATTTATAAGCAATCTACCTGTTCTACCATTTCCATCTTCAAATGGATGTATCTTTTCAAATTCAATATGATATTTAGCAACTTTACTAAATATATCCTGCTTGTCATTATTGTAATTATAAATATAATATGTCATCAAGTTTGGTATTTTTTCAGGCTCTGGTGGAATATGTTCACTTCCTCTGATAAATACTTGAATTTTTCTATATCCTTCTGTATCTTTTATATCTTGATTTATAGTTTCATTTAATTTTTTTATAAACCTTTCATCAAAATCTTCATTATTTTGTAGGTTACTAAAAACTAATTCTAATGCTTTTTTATGATTAATTGCTTCATAAATTTCTCTTGGTTCTTTTCCTTCTATTTTAAAACTATTATCATTATATAATATGGCATAAGTTTCAGCATAAGTTAAAGTACTGCCTTCAATAGCATTTGAGTTATATGTACTTCTTGTTATAAAATCTTCTAAATATTCTTTATTATTTAATATAAATTCTATAATGCTCATAATTATCTCCTTTCGTTCTTTAAATCTATTGAAAGTAATTTACTTACACCGTTTTCTTCCATTGTAACACCATAAACTGTATTTGCAGCTTCCATTGTACCTTTTCTGTGAGTTATTACTAAGAATTGTGTATTTTTACTAAATTTCTTTAAGAAATCTGCAAATCTATATACATTTACATCATCAAGTGCTGCTTCAATTTCGTCTAGTATGCAAAATGGTGCTGGATTTATCTTTAATATTGCAAATAATATTGCAATAGCAGTTAAAGCTTTTTCTCCACCTGATAGAAGCATCATATTTTGCAGTTTCTTTCCTGTTGGTTGAGCTTTTATGTCAATTCCACACTCTAATATATTTTCCTCATCTTCTAAAACAAGCTCTGCTTTTCCTCCACCAAATAACTCAACAAAGACCTCATTGAAGTATTTATTTATAAGAGTAAATTTTTCTTTAAATTGTTTCTTCATAGTTGTTGTCATATCTTGAATTATGTTTCTTAATTTTGCCATTGTGTTTTCTAGGTCTAGTCTCTGTTCTCCCATTGTTTCATATCTTTCTTTTGTCTTTTTATATTCTTCAATAGAAGAAACATTTACATCTCCTAAGTCTTTTATTTTTTTATGAAGTTCATTTACTCTTTTTTGAGTTTCTTGAATATTGTCTGGTTTTTTATAGTCTTTTACATTGTTTGGAGTTACTTCATACTCCTCCCATAATTCATTTATTATGTCAGTAATATCCTGCTCTCCAGATGTAATTTTAACATCAACTTTTACAAGTTGTTCTTTAATATTTTGAATTGTTTCAAATTGACTTGTTATCTCTTTTTCCTTATTAGATAGCATTTCGCTTTTTTCTTGTCTTGTTTTTCTTAACTCTTCTGTTTTATTGCCACTATTTAAAGTTTCTTCTTTTATCTTTTTGATATTTTCTTCTAACTCTAAAATCACTTTTTCTAAATCTTCATTTTGCTTTATGCTTTCTTCAATTTGCTTTTTCTTATTTTCAATGCTGTTTTTATAATTTTCAATATCTGTGTTAATTCTTTCTACCATTTCTTCTATTGACAAACTGCTTTCATCAAATGAAGATACTGAAATTTTTAAATTTGTTATATCTAAATTTAGATCATCTATATATTTTTGGTCATCTTTATTTAGTTCTGAGAATTCTTTTATTTCTGCTGTTAAAACTTCTATTTCTTTATTTAATTCTAAAATATTATTTTCTAAATTTTCTTTTTCAGCTATATTTTCATTAGCTTGCACTTCTATTTTTTCTAATGCATCTATTGCCTTTTGCTTACTTTCCTCTAATCTATGTATTTCTTCTTCTATTCCATTTAATTTTTCTTTTTCCCTGGCATAAACTATTTCAGCTTGCTGCATTTCAGAAGTTTCTTGTTCTATTTTTTGAATTATATCTTCATTTTTCTTTAAAAAGTTATCTTTTTCTGCTATTTTATTTGTAATCTTAGAATCTATATCTTTAATATCTTTTTCTAATTTTTTAATTTCTGTACTTCTTCCTAGAATATTAACTGTCTTTTTAGAATTAGAACCACCTGTCATTGAGCCTGATGGGTTTATAATATCTCCATCTAATGTTACTATTTTAAACGAATACTTATTATCTTTTGCAAGTTTTATTGCAGACTCCATATCTTCTGTAATAACTGTTCTTCCTAAAAGATTTTCAATTATTTCACTATATTTTTTGTCTGCCTTAACTAATTCAGATGCAATTCCAATTACCCCTTCATTTCTGCTTGCAATTTTTTCTAACCTTTTTCCTCTAATTGATGAGATTGGTAAAAATGTAGCTCTCCCTAAGTTATTTTTTCTAAGATACTCTATCATTTTTTTAGCATCTTGCTCTGTATCTGTTACAATGTTTTGTATTGCAGCACCTAATGCCATTTCAATAGCTACTTGATATTTTGAGTCTGTTGAAATAATATTTGCTATTACTCCATTTATTCCTTTTTTTAGTGATAAATTAGACTCACAAGCGATAAGCAAGTCTTTTACGCTTTTTGCATAGCCTTCTTTTTCTCTTTCTGTTTCTACTAAAAAGTTTAATCTGGTTTGCTTCATTCTTCTGTCATCAGTTAAGTTTGCAATAACATCCTCATATTCTTTTGTCTTTTTATCTAAATCTTCTTTTTGCTTTTTTATTTTCTCAAGCGATTTTTGTTTTTCTGCTTTATTGCTTTCAATTTCATTAAAACTTTTTAGCATTTCATTTCTTTCATCTCTTTTTTTATCAAGATTTGAAATAATTTGTGCTTTTTCTTTTTCTTGTTGTTTCTTGCTATTTAAAGCATTTTCATAATTTGTATCACATACTGCAATTTTATTTTGATTCTCATATTTTTGTTCTGTTAAATTTTCAACCTTTTTCTTTTTATCTTCAATTTCAAGTTCTTTTTTGCTTAACTTCTTAGTTAATTTTTCAAGTTCTTGTTCTTTTTCTTCAAGTTCTTTTTGAAACTTTTCTTTATTTTGCACTAAGCTATCTTTTTTAGTTTCTTTATTTTTCTTTTCTTCTTCTAATTTTTGTATATTTTGCTCAGATTCTGTAATTTCACTTTCTAGTCTTGTTTTGTTTTGAGAATTATTTGAAATTCTTTCTTTGCTAATATTGATATTAGAAGTAATTTGCTCGATTTTATTTTTACTTTCAAAACTTAAATTTTGCATCCTTTCAATTTCTTCTGTAAGATTATCTATTTCTTGTTTTAAGCTTTCTCTTAAATTTTGCATATCTGAAAGTTTGTTATTTTCTTCTAATTGCTGATTTTCAAATATTTCTTTATCATTTTTTAGATTTTCTAATTTTTCTTTATATGTATCAATTTTGTATAAAAATAATCCTATTTCTATATTTTTTAATTCTTCTCTTAAATCTAAAAAGATTCTTGCTTTTTCTGCTTGAATTTTAAGAGGTTCTAATGTTGCTTCTATTTCTGACAAAATATCATTTATTCTAATTAAATTAATTTTAGTCTGCTCAAGCTTTTTTTCTGATTCTTCTCTTCTTGTTCTATATTTTACAATTCCTGCTGCTTCTTCAAAAATATTTCTTCTATCTTCTGATTTATTGCTTAAGATTTCATCAATTTTTCCTTGTCCAATCATAGAGTATCCATCTTTTCCAATACCTGTATCCATAAATAGTTCTAGTATTTCTTTAAGTTTACAAGGAACTTTATTTATAAAATATCCAGATTCACCTGTTCTATATAATCTTCTTGTGATTGTTACTTCTGCATATTCTATTGGTAAACTATTATCTGTATTGTCAATTACCATTGATACTTCTGCAAATCCAAGTGATTTTCTATTTTGAGTTCCAGCAAAAATAACGTCTTCAGATTTTGCTCCTCTTAAAGACTTCATACTTTGCTCGCCTAATACCCATTTTATAGCATCAGAGATATTACTTTTTCCTGATCCATTTGGTCCAATTACCGCTGTAATTCCAGGTCTAAATTCTAAAACGGTTTTATCTGCGAATGATTTAAACCCTTGCAACTCTAGATTTTTTAGATGCATCTTTTTCCCCTTGTTTTTTTATATTTTAGATAATTTCTCTTTTACTTTTTCTAACATTTCTGTATAATTTTTTAACTTTTCTTTTTCTTCATTTATTTTTTGCTCTGGAGCCTTAGCAATAAATCCTTGATTAGAAAGTATTTTGTTGCTTCTTTCTACTTCTGCCTCTAGTTTTGCTTTTTCTTTTTCTAATCTTTCCTTTTCTTCTTTCATATCTGCTAAATCTTCAAAAGGCATATATAATTCTATTTTGTTTGAAATAATATTTATTGCATTATTAGGAATTCCTGTCTTATCTTTTACAACTTCTAAATCTTTTCCAAAACCTAATTTTAGTATAAATTCTTTATCCTCTTCAATCTCTTGTTTAAAATCTTCTGTAACAAATATAAGCTCAGCCTTTTTTGATGGATGAATATTCATATTTGCTCTAACATTACGAATTCCTACTATTATTTCTTTTATTCTTTCTATGAAATCATTTTTATCATCATAGTCAACACTAACTTTGACTTCTGGCCAACTTGACATCATTAATTCTTTACCATCATTTATTAATTTTGAATAGATTTCTGATGTAACAAATGGCATAAATGGATGCAATAATTTTAAACTGTTTGTAAATACATGATTTAATATAAAACATGCTTGTACTTTATCTTCTACATTTTCACTATATAGCCTTGGTTTACTCATTTCTATATACCAATCGCAAAATTCATTCCATATAAAATTATAAATGTTATCGATTGCTACACCTAAATCATAGTTTTCTATATTTTTTGTAACATCTACAATTAGTTTATCCAATTTATTTATAATCCATCTATCTTCTACTTTTAGGCAATCAGATTTATATTTTCCATTTTGCTCATCTATTGCTTCTTCACAAAAATCAATTATATTTTGTTCATTTAATTCTGCCATATTTGCTGTAATGAATTTTGCAGCATTCCATATTTTGTTTGCGAAATTTGATGCTTGCTCTAATTTTTCTGGCATATATTTTATGTCATTTCCCATTGTAGAACCTGATATTACAGAAAATCTTAATGCATCTGCTCCATACTTATCTATAACTTCTATTGGGTCAACTCCGTTGCCTAATGTTTTTGACATCTTTCTTCCCTGGCTATCGCGGATAATTCCATGTATTAAAACATCTTTAAATGGTGCTACATCTGTAAATTCTAGACCTTGCGTCATCATTCTTGATACCCAGAATGTTATTATATCAAATCCTGTTACTAATACATTTGTTGGATAGAATCTTTTATAGTCTTCGTTTTCCACATTTGGCCAACCAAGTGTGGAAAATGGCCACAATGCCGAGCTAAACCACGTATCTAATGTGTCTTCATCTTGATGAATATGAGTGCTTCCACATTTAGTGCATTTTTCTGGTGCTTTTTTTGAAACCATTATTTCCTTGCAATCATCACAATAATATGCTGGTATTCTATGTCCCCACCATAATTGTCTTGAAATACACCAATCTTGAATATTATCTAACCAATTAAAATATTGTTTTTCGTATCTTTTTGGTATGAATTTTACTTCACCATTTCTTACACTGTCTGCTGCTCTTTTTGCTAAGTCTTTCATCTTTATGAACCATTGCATTGAAATCTTTGGTTCTATAGTGCTCTTACATCTTTCACACTTAGCTACATTATGAGTATAATCTTCAGTTTTTACTAACGCTCCAATTTCTTCTAGTTTTTCTACTATTGCTTTTCTTGCATCTATTAATTCCATTCCTTTATATTCTGGAACTAAATTACCCATTTTATAATTTTCATCAAAAACTTCTACAACTTCTAATCCATGTCTTAAACCTGCTTCATAGTCGTTTATATCATGTGCTGGAGTAATTTTTACACAACCTGTTCCAAATTCCATATCAACGAATTCATCTTCAATTATTGGAATTTCTTTGTTCATTATAGGAAGTATGCATTTTTTACCAACTAAATCTTTATATCTTTTATCATTTGGATTAACTGCAACTGCTGTATCTCCTAGCATTGTCTCTGGTCTTGTTGTTGCAACTTCTATATACTTTCCTTTTTCTCCAACTATTTCATAACGAATATGCCATAAATGTGATGGCTCTTCTTTGTATTCAACTTCTGCATCAGAAATAGATGTTTTACAACTTGGGCAATAGTTTACCATTCTAATGCCTTTGTATATAAGCCCTTTTTCATACAATCTTATAAATTGCTCTAAAACAGCATCAGACATTCCTTCGTCTAATGTAAATCTATTTCTTAACCAATCACAAGAACATCCAATTTTTCTTTGTTGTTTTTGTATGATTCCTCCATACTCGTGTGTCCAATCCCAAGCTTCCTCTAGAAAAGCTTCTCTACCAATGCCTTCTTTTGTCTTTCCCTCTGATTTTAATTTTTGGACTACTTTCATCTCTGTTGAAATTGATGCATGGTCTGAACCTGGAAGCCATAGTACATCAAAATTATTCATTCTTTTATATCTTATTAAAATGTCTTGAATTGTATCATCTAGGGCATGTCCCATGTGCAACTTTCCTGTTACATTTGGTGGTGGCATCATTATACAGTATGGCTTTTTATTTTTATCCATACTTGGCTTAAAATATCCTTTTTTCTCCCACTCTTCATAAAGCTTATCTTCAAATTCTTTTGGATTAAATTTATTTTCTATTTTTTTCATATATTTTTAATTGCGAAAGTTTTGCAATTCTCCTTTCTAACCTCTCTATATATTTTTAATAATCTTTTTTCTGTATTATTTTTATTTATCAATATCTAATTTTCTATACTATCATGTTCATTAATATATAACTTTTATTTAATCTATATTATTATTATTAATATCTATATTTTATTTAAACTATATTAATTATCTTATCCACTATTATTTAACTCTTATTTAAAATACAAAAAATAATTGAACATATTACACAAATAATAAATCCAAAAATTTTAATCATCCTTGTTACCTTATTTTTATCTGCTGTACTAAAAAGCTTATCTCCAATTTTTCTTGCATCATATATTGCGGTAATGCTTATTGCAATTACTATTAATAAAAGTATTTTTACTATATTCATTATTTAACATCCTTGTTTCTTATAGTATTTATATTTTCTTATTTCTATCTAACATATTTTTTGTTCTATCTAATATTTATAATTTAAAATTTTTTTCATATATTTTTACTAATTAAAAAATTCTACACTAAATTTATTTTCAAATTCTTCACCTGGTGCTAACATTATCATATCAGGCTTTTTTACAAATATATTTGAACTATTTATCCTGTCTGCAGTTGACATCCAAGGCTCTAGGCAAATAAAAGGTGCCCCTTCTTTTGACCAGATTCCTAAATATGGCCAACCAGTAAAGTCCATTGTAAGTATTGTCTTTTTAGTTCTTTTATTTTTTAAGCTAATTACCTTGTTTTGAATACCCTTTATAATTATTGCGTCATTATCAAAAGTATGATTATTTAATAGAATAATTTTATTATTTATAAGTATATTCTTAGCATATTCTGTACCAATAAGTCCATCTATCAAATATAAAAAATGTACGCTTTTTTCTTCTTGCTCAAATTCTAAGTAATAATTTCCTATTTTTAAGTCATCTGGATCTATCTTAAATGCTGGATGTGAGCCAAGTCCGAACGGCATATTTGTCATTCCCATATTTATTACCTTATAAATAAATATTAGCTTGTTTTCTTCTTGTCTATATGTATTATACAGTTCGAAATCATAAGGGTATCTTGCCATAGTATATTTATTGCTTTTTAATACATAAGAGTGAAAATGATCTAATTTAGTTACTGGTTCAAATTCCATGTCTCTTGCAAATCCATGTTGTAAAATCTCATATGTTCTACCACTTATAATGGTTTGATTTCTTTTTAGTTTTCTAACTATTGGAAACAATACAGGAGCATGTCTTTTCCAATAAACTTTTCCCTTATCATCTCTTACTTCTTCTCCTTGATGTATCTTCTCAATTCCATCTAGCTTAAAACTTATTAGTTCTCCACCAAAATCAGTTGTTGTCATAAAAGCTCCCATTGACACATTTCCTTTTTACTTTAAATTTTACTGAAAAAAATCCTAATTCTCTAACTAAAATTTTTTTATATTATATCATTTATATATGCCTAAAATCAATATTTTGTTTAATTTAATTTTTTACAATTAAACATAAAAAACTCTAAATCAAAAAAGTATGATTTAGAGTTTTCTAATTATATTTTTAATAAATTTATTTTTTTATCGAAAGTACTTTAAATTGAGCGATTCCTGATGGTATTTTAGCACTAACAATATCACCTTTTTTTGCACCAAGAAGTGCACTTCCAATAGGAGATTCATTTGATATTTTATTTTGTGATAAATCAACTTCTGTAGAGCCAACTATTGTGTAAGTTACATCTTCGTCAAATTCCATATCATGTACTTTTACTATGTTTCCTATTTGAACTGTTATTGTATCTATTTCCGACTCATCTATAATTGTAGCATGTCTTAATTTATTTTCTAATTCAATTATTTTATTTTCATTTAATTCTTGTGCTGATTTTGCCTCATCATACTCTGAATTTTCTGATAAGTCACCATATCCTAATGCAATTTTTATTCTTTCAGCAATTTCTGTTCTTTCTTTAGTTTTTAACAACTCTAATTGTTGTTCTAATTTATCATATCCTTCTTGAGTTAATATAACTTCTTCATTTTCCATTTGCTTTTCCATTCCTTCCTAAGGTGTAACAACCTTGTTATTCCATATCTATATATTTCTTTTATTTTATGATAATAAAAATATAATATGATATAATTATTTCATTTAGGATAATTTACCATATTACTTAGCTTAACATGATAATGCAAAGTTTTGTTTTTGTCAATATTTTTTTGCTATTTTTTTCAAGTAATTATATTCAATTTTTATTGTTACTTTTAATTTCTCACTTGTTAAAATTGTTTTCTTTAACTAATCATTTTTTCAACTCTTTTAAATTCTTCTACATTAATTATTCTCTTTCCTATTACCATTGAAATTGTAAATTTATTCATTTTTACATAATTTCTTACTTGATTATATTCTCCTATCTTTACCATTTCTGATTCAATTAATTCATCTCTTTCGAAATTCTCATATTCACTAAAAACTCTTTTTATTTTTTCTGTGTCTACTTTTGTACTTTTTATATATATGCCATCAAATCCTTTAGACAAGTACATATTATTAGTAATATCTATTATAATCATATTTCTATTAATATTATATTCATCAATATCTTTAAAATCTAAATTAATTAAAATATTAGCCCTCTTCATAGATTTTCTTTTATTATTATTTACTGTAATATATATTTCTTTATTTTCAAGTTCTTTTTCTAAAATTAAATATCTACTATTTTCTGAAATGATATTTACTACTTTTACATATAATGATAATTCTTTGATTATCTTAACATTTTCTTCAGAATATTTATTTGTGCATACAAATACTTCTTCTATTTTAGGATGAATTAATTTAAAACAATATTCTACTATTTCTGGGAGCATATATTTTAAAGTAAATTTACCATTTAGTGTATTATAATTTATGTCTACCCCTTTTTCTTGCACAGTATAATCTATACCATCTCTTAAGAAAATATTAATTAATTTATTTTTTGATTTATTGTTTATTTTACTTAGATAATAATTTTCTTTATTGTACTTGTCTCTCCAAACTGAATTAAAAAATTTTCTAATATTATATTTAATTTTATTTATTACGCCTTCTTTAGGCTTATCCAATTTTATATATCCAATCTTCACAAAAATCACCTGATATATATTATATTCAGGTGACTTTTTAGATATTACTTTATTTATTAATTTTGATTAATTATTTTATCTATTATTTTTATTTGTAATTAATACTTTAATTTCCTAGTTTTTGTGCAACAATATCCCATATAATTTCTTTTTCTCTGTCTTTTTCCCAGAATCCTGCCCCTGCTAAATTATATTTATTTACTAAATCTAATTTATAACTAATTGAATTTTCATCTTCAATCCACATTTTATAGGTAATATTATCTCTTTTGTATTGTATATAGTTTTGTTTTAAATTATTATCCCATTTCTTCTCAGCGTCTTCCGGAATTGTTACATCTTTCATATTAACAACTTTACCGTTTATAACTTTTCCATCTTGCTCTGACCAAAGTCTAGTATAGAATGGCATTGCTAAAATTATTTTATCTTTACTAACCCCTTCTTGACCTAAGAATTTATTTATATTAAGTTCAACCCAATCGGCTCCTGATACTGTTCCAGCTGTTTTTGAAGAGCCAACTGTTTGATCATATCCCATAAATACTACATAATCTGCAACTTTTCCTATGGTATTTCTATCATAGCACAACGACCATGTATCTGATCCATCTGGTGCAGTTAGAAGTACACTTAATTTCATTCCAATCTCTCTAAGCCTTGGTGCAAGTTCTATTATAAATCTTGAATAATTATCCTTATCTGATTTATTCATATCTTCGAAATCTACATGTATTCCGTCAACATTAATTTTTACTAGTTCATTTATTATATTATCAATCAAATTTGCTCTTGTTTCAAAAGTTGATAAAATTTTAGAAACTGCATCTAAATTATTTAATGAACTATTTGAAAGTACTGGCCATACTTCATAATTATTTTGTTTTGCCCAATTAATATAATTATTTCCGCTGTTTCCTACATTCACAGCAAGGCTTCCATCTGCTTTTAGTTCAAAAAATGATGGAGCTACAACATTTATACCTTTTATGGATTCAGTCCTTGTTGGAGCTAAATTGTATTGATTATAATAATCCCATACTATGCTTACTTTTCCATTCATCTTTTCTTTTTCTAGATTTTCTCTAACTGTAGTTCTATTTATAATATTTTTTTCTTTAACGTAACCAATAACTCCTTTAGAAGTACGTACCTTTACCCATCCATTAGATTTAACATCTGTAGACTTTTCAGTATCTTGGACAATTACTAGTGTATCCCCTCTATTAACTTTATCCATTGTTTTTGAAAAAGTTGTAGGTTTATATTTTACCTTTAAATTTTTCGATGCTAATGCAGTCACATATTTTCTATTTAACGAATCTATTGTTATAATATTTTTTTGTTTATTATAATTTACTTCAAAATTATATATGCTTTCAAATTTGTTTATTGGTATATAATATTTATTATCTGTTTTTAAAATTTCATACTGGAGATTTCTATATACACCATTTTCAAATATTCTATTGTCTGTTAATGATATAGCTGCTGTCTTTGTATTTGATGTTGTAATTATATTATTTCCTTCTATAATTAAATATTCATCAAAAAAATTTTTAACATCATCAAATGATAAATAAATATTTTTATCTTTTATAATAATATCTGACCTTAAACTACTTGTGATATTATTATTATTTATAATTAAATTTGTTTTATCTGCTAAATAATCTTTTTCATAATTAGGTGCTATATTAATTAGCATTGCTACTACCCATAATAAGAATAATGATATTGATGTCCTTTTTATTGAATGTAATATTCTCTTTTTTTGTATCTTTAGCTTCATTTTAGAAAATATCCTCCACAGTATTACTATATCATAAAAAAAATTATTAGTGAATATATTTTTTAATATTTATTGTTTTTTCGACTTTATTTTTAATTTTAAATGTTGGTAACCTATTTTTTTAGAATTCATATACTTATATAAAGGAGGTAATATATGTGGAGAATGCTTAAAAAGTTGCTTGCCACTTGTCTTATAGGTTTTGGTTTAGGAGTTTTACTGGTTTTATTACTTCCAGTTTCAGGTTGGCTATTTATAATTGGTAGCACAATTATAATTGTAGGTTTTATTTGTTTATGGCACCAATAATGCAAAACAATTTTTTTATAATGTAAAAGGAGGTTTTATAATGAAAATTGTTGTGAAAAAAGTTCCAAAATGGTTAAGAGGATTTGTTAAATTTATTTTTGGAATAAAAGATACACAATAAATCATGTAATCAAACAGAACTTTAAAAACTACATAATATTTATTTTCAAACAATATTATAAAAAACTCCCCACTTGATTAGGGAGTTTTCTTTTTATAAAAAACTTAAATTTTTATCATTTTATGCATTTTCTAATTTTGAAGAACGTAAGCATTTTGCACATACATGCATTTTTTTATTTTCTCCATTAACTTTTATTCTTACTGTTCTAAGATTTGGTTTCCATGTTCTTTTTGCTCTTCTACTTACATGTGAACGAGCTATGCTAATTTTATTTCCAGTTAATACACCTTTTCCACACATATCACATCTTGCCATTTTTAGCACCTCCTCTGTACTTCTTTTTATCGACTATTGTTAATAATAACATATTTTTTTTTATTTTTCAAGTATTTTTAGCAATTATTTTTCTTATATTTTTTTACTTTACTAATTGTATTTACTTTTTTAATTAACTATTTTTTTACCAATTTACTTTTACAACTCACATTATATTTTTTGATTTAAAAATTTTGTCCCTTATATTGATTAAGTTTTATATATTTCATTTTTGTTGCTAGTCCGCCTCTTATGTGCCTCTCCGCTTTATTTTCATCTAGTACTTTTCTTACCTCATCATATAATGATGGGCTTATTTCTTTAAGCCTCTCTGAAACGTCTTTGTGTACTGATGTTACTTTCCAGAGCGGTATCTTTAATATCATTAAAACTAGTTATAACCGTCGGAGTAGAGCCTATTTCATTTAATAGTTTAAGTCTTACTTCAACATTTGAATCACTATCTACTTCAATAACATCTATAATTGTTTTTAACATTGCATTTGTAATTGTTTCGTTATTAAGTATATCATCAACTGTACTAATTGTTTTTGTAAGTTCTTTTTCTAATACATCTTTTTCTTTTATTTCTGATGTAATTAGTTTTAGTTCTCTTTCCAATCTTGCAATATCTTCATTTAATGGATTTGTATATTGCTTTAATTCTTGGATATTTATTATTTCATTTTGAAACATTTCCATATATTTTTGTTTTTTGTTTGTAACTTTTTCTATTTCTTGTAAAAGGCTTTGTTCACTTCTTTCATTGTTTTCTCTTAATTTAGTAATCTTTTCAAACTCTTTTTCTACTGCCTTCATAAAGTTCTTTTTATTCTTTATAATGCTTTTTAGATATACCTTTATTGCATTTAAAAGTTCTTCTTCATCAATTACAGTTGTGTTAGGACAATGATTTACACCCATAGAGTTTCTACCACTACATACCCATCTTATATATTCTTTTCCATCATCTGTATATTTTCTTCTTATTCTTCTAAATGAATAACCACAATGTTTGCAATAAATAAGTGTACTAAATACATATTCTGTTTTTTCTCTTTTATTGTTTAATTTAAATTCATTTGACCTTTGGGCTAGAATATCTTGTGCTCTGTTAAACAGTTCATCTGATATAATTCTCATTTCTGGTCTTTCTACTGTTATCCATTCTTCCTCTGGCAAATCTTTTCTTGTTCCTGTTATAAAATCTGTTACTTCTGATTTTTTATTTGTTATTCTACCAGTATAAATTGGATTTTTAAGCATTCTAACAATAGAAGTTTGTACCCATTTTGATTTTGTTTTTTTAGTTCTTATCCCTCTATCATTTAAGTCCCAAGCAATTTTAGTTGTTCCTATTCCTTTATATACATAACTTTCAAATATTTCTTTCACAATTTTTGCTTCTTCTTCGTTTATCTTTAATATATATCTTTCACTTGGTAATTTATCATATCCGAAAACAATATTAGGAACCCTACCTTTTTGTGCAGTAATGTCTTTTCCAAATTTAACCCTTTTAGACATATTCGCACTTTCTTGTTGTGCCATTGCTCCTAAAATAGTTAGTATAAATTCAGATCCACCTTCCATTACTTCGCCATTGTTTAAGAAATCTACTTGCACATTGTACGATTTTAGTTCTCTTACACTTTGTAATAAATCAACTGTATTTCTTGCAAAACGACTAACATCTTTTACAACTACTTTGTCAAATTTTTTTGCTTTGGCATCAATCATCATTTGTTGGAATTGCTTTCTGTGTTTTATTTGTTTTCCTGATATTCCTTCATCTGCATATAGCTTGTACAATTCATAACCATTCTTTTTTGTAAATTCATT